>JAFUPO010000157.1 GCA_017481185.1 Clostridia bacterium
GCTGGAGACCAGCATCGACGGCGCTCGCGCTGTGCTGATCAACATCACCGGCGGCGAGGATATTTCCATTCTGGATATTAACGAGGCTGCCAACCTGGTGATGCAGGCTGCTGATAGCGATGCCAACATTATCTTTGGCGCTGGTATTGACGAATCCATGGGCGATAGCGTGCGCATTACCGTAATCGCCACCGGCTTTGAAAAGACCCCCTTCCCGCCTAAGGAGCCTGCCAAGAAGCCTTACGAGCGTGAGCGTGAGCGGCTGATGGGCAAGGGTTCTGCCTTCGGCGCCTTTGGCGCCCGGCCTGCTGGCGTAGAGGAGGAGACTCCCGTAATAGAGGGAGAAGAGCCTGAGATCCCCAGCTTCGTGAGCAGCGGTCGTCCCAGCGCGGTGCCTACCGGTGCGCCTGCTCAGGGACAGGCCCCCTATATGCCTGCTTATGGCGCTGGCTATCAGCCCCCTCAATACCCGGCTCCTAACCAGGGTGGCTTCACCCAGGCACCCAACGCCGGTTTCGCGCCTCAGGGCACTGGCTTCCAGGGCTTCCAGAATCAGGGCTTCCAGCCCTATCAGCCCCAGGCTCAGGCTCCCGCAGCTCCTGCTGCCACTGAGAAGGATGATCTGGGCGTGCCTGCCTTCCTGCGCCGCGGCAAGAAGTAATTAATAAATCAACAGCCATTCCGCCAAAAGCGGGATGGCTGTTTTTTAAGAGGTACAATTATGAAAAAATTCATTCCTTTTGAAAAGCTTTCCAAGAAGGAGCAGCAAAAGCTGAATCTGCAGCGCCGCCGCACCTGGGGCGATATAAACCCTGTAACCCGGCGGCCTGAAAACTCAAAAGCCTATCGCAGAACTAAATGCCAGCGTTGGAGAGAAAAGTCCGACGCTGGCATTTTAATCGATCAGATATGTATATCTATCCCATTGACCTCCACGCCCTCCTCGGCGCGGATGAGGATGTAGCGAAAACCATTAATGGTGCGGGTCTCCACCAGATCACTGCGTGCTGGGTTGACCTGGATGACAACATCTGCGGTGCGCACTTCAAACTTTTTATCGTTGATGATGTTCTGAGCGTTTACCGTTTGCCCGGGACCAAAGGCCTCGTCAAACTGCTGGGTAAAGGCGGCGACGTGCTCCTCTTTCACACCGCAGGACTCCAGCACCGCCTTGACCTCACGCTGAGAAACAGCAGCTTGAGGCGCTGATTTATCCTGCTTGCGCTCCTCAATCAGGCCGCATACTTGGTCGTGAACCGCCTGAACTACCTCCATGTTGCAGTCATCCCCCAAGGCTTCTGCCAGGATGCTTTCAAAGGTTTCCTTTTGGGCGGCAGCAGGCATAGGCAGGGGAGATTGAAAAAGCGACTCAGCCAGCTCGTCGTGCTGGTTCTCTGTATCCTTGGTGTAATAAAGCGCATTGTAAATGTTGCTGGAGCGTTCATCAAAGGCCGGAAAGAGAAAGCCCATCTCCGGGGCGGTTACCACCCAGTCGGACAGGCGGGAATGGAACTCCTTGTCATAGGCGTTATAGCTTAGGGCGGGTTTGGTCAATTTCACCGGGCAAATGCTCACCAGAATGTAGGAGAAGATTTCCTCTGAGGCATCCTCCATTTTTAGGCCATCCTTGGCGCGGTAGGGCACATCGTATACGTCATGGAGCATAAGTATTAGATAATGGTCTTCAATGATTAGGGAATCAATAATCTTTTGATAAAGGGTCTGAACCAGAGTTTCATCCTTTAAGCCGGTATCTCGCAGATCCATGAGCAGCTGATGGGCTTCGCCTTCCATAACTTGCTGATTGGAGAAGGCTACCTCTACCAGGTTCTTGCCCGGTACGCCAGATAAGGTGCGGCGGAACAGGGCCAGGAATTTTTCTTTTTCCTCCTGAGGAAAGGTCTGCACGGGCCGCTCAAAGCAGGCAACAATCTCCTTTTTTTCGTTGACATAGCAGCCCCGCACGCAGGTGATGCCGTTTTTGTCCGGGTTCAGGCGGCGGCGAATCTCAGAAATTTCGTTTCGGTTCATAGGGAGCTCCTTTATGGTTGATCTTTGGCATTATAGCACATTTGCCCGCAGGCTTCAATCGCAGCCCCATCAGGGCCAGCAGCACGATACAGACCCAGCCCACAAGGGGGTAGACGCCCTCTATCAAGCTGGTAAAACCGCCTAAGGCAGCTGTCAGCGCGGCGCCCCCGGCAGCTGGCAGTGCATACCCCTTCAACGAGGGCTGCCAGGCGGTATAAAGGCCTCGGAGCGCGGCCAGAAGGGTGGAAAAAACGGCCAAATACAGGCCGCTGACGCATAAATAAAAGCCGCCATAACCTTGGCTGCGCAGAAGCTGCACCATGGGCAGCGGTTCGCCTGCAAGCTCAGGATGACGCAAAAGCACATGATTTCCCAGGGCCATAAGCCCCAGCAGCATACACCCAAAGGCTGCCGATGTTATTCGGCGGCCTTTAGCATCGGTATGGGCAGCCATTTCCAGGAGCACCGGGGCGGCCAGGGTCATATTCATGCCAGCATAGGCCAGGCCCTTTAGCATTGCCATCGGCAGCACGGAAGAGGCGAGGAAATGCCCCTCCCAGGCAGGTATACGCTCGCTGAGGCCAAACATTAGCAGAATACCAGGAATCAGCGCATAGCCTGCTATTTTCAGCATTTTAAGGCCTCTGGGAGCCGAAAGAAGAGCTAACCCTAATGTTGCACCAACCCCGAGGCTATAGCCGCCTGAAAAAGGCCATACAAGGGAAAAAAGTTCGCCTCCTGCCGCCGCCATCGCCCCGGCAGTGATGCCCAGCAGCAGTGAAAAGGCGCAAGTGCCCAGCCAACCCCAAGCGCCTAGCAGCTGTCGGCACAGGCCAGGTAGGGCGGTTTGGCCGGTTTGGGCGGCCAGGGTCATTAAAAACCAGCCCAGCAGCCCCATGGCGGAGGCTGCCGACCCAATTCCCAACCAACTGGAGGCCCCATATTGAGAGAAAAAGCTCATCAGTTCACGGCCGGAGGCAAACCCCGCGCCAATCACGGCGCTCAAACAAACAGCAGCATGGCTTATGGCTCTGCCCACAGGCAGCACCTCCATCCTTCAGGATGGTTCATCTTATGCCATAAGCTCAAATTCAAACCCTTTATGTGGAATTGGCCGAACGCCAAAGGCAGCTTCAATGGCGCCGCTGGTAGGCATATGGGCAGGGGAGCCCGTATAAAGCAGCTGGCCCCGAGAAAGCACCTGCACCTGATCGCACAGGGCCATGGCTTGATTCAAGTCATGGAGGACTACCACCACGCACTTGCCTGCTGCCTTAAAGGTTTTTAATAGGGTCATCAGCTCCAATTGGTGCCGGATGTCAAGATAGGTTGTAGGCTCATCCAGGAGTACGTGAGGCGCATCTTGGGCCATCATGAGGGCCAGATAAGCCTTTTGCTGCTGGCCGCCGGAAAGGGTACGCAGATCCCGGTGCGCCAGCGCCTCCAGCCCCGTCAAGGCCAGAGCGCGATCTACAGCTTCCTCGTCCTTGCTTGTTAGCCTGCGGCCCAGGCCCACATGAGGGAAGCGGCCATGGCTGACCAGTGAGCGAACGGTAATCATAGGTACGGGCCTGTTTTGGGGGAGATAGGAGACCTGCTGGGCCAGGGAGCGCCCCTTAAGGTCATGGAGGGAAACGCCATCTATGGTGATTTCACCCTGCTGGGCAATCAAAAGCCCAGCTGCCAGCTTCAAACAGGTAGATTTGCCGGAACCGTTGGGCCCCACCAGGCCGGTGATGCAGCCCTCCTGCCAGGAGAGGGAGAGGTCATTAAAAGTCAGGTCATCTCCATAACCAAAGGAGAGGGAATCAAATGTGATCACGTTCGCCCTCCTTTCCGATGCTTGAGCAAAAGGTAAAGGAAGAAGGGGCCGCCGATAAGGGAAAGGAGAATGCCCACAGGCAGCTCATATGGGGCGAACAGGGTGCGGGCTGCCGTATCGCATAGCACCACGAACACAGCGCCGCCCAGCATAGACAAAGGGAGCAGATAACGATGCTCAGCGCCGGTCCATTTTCGGATGATGTGGGGCACAAGCAGCCCTACGAAACCCAAAAGCCCAGAGAAGCTAACGGCAGCGCCTGCCAATAGCGAGGCCAGCCCCAGCAGAACAAGCCGCATCCTGCGTACGCGCAAGCCCAGGGATTGAGCCACTTCATCCCCTAAAGTCATCAAGTCAAGGGCACGGGACAGAGCCCAGGCAACGGCTAGGGCGGGCAAAATGTAGGCCATGCCGTTTGCCAGCCGCGCATGGGTAATGCCGGCAAAGCCGCCGATCATAAAGCTGCTCATCCCCAGGGCAGCCTCTGGGGCAAGGGTGGTGATTAAATCACTGGCGGAGGAAAGAATAGCGCTGACGGCAACGCCTGCCAAAATGAGCGTCATTCGGGAAGCACCGGTACGCTCAGCCAGCGCCAGGATGAACAGAGCGGTTGTCAGCGCGCCTGCAAACGCAGCAGCGGGCAGCAGCTTAATGGCGCTAGGCAAAAAACAAGCGACTAACAGAGTTGAAAAGCCAGCCCCGGCGTTGACACCAATAATGTTGGGGCCAGCCAGGGGGTTGCCCAAAACACCCTGGATCAGCACACCGGCACAAGCCAAAGCAGCACCGGCGCTGGCGGCAGCCAGGGTGCGGGGTAAGCGTATATGGGCAATGATTCGGGCAGCAGACGTATCCTGACCGGTAAGCCAGTCTCCCAGTCCCTGCCATAAAGAAACCCCGCTGGCCCCGGCGCATAGGGAAACGAGGATGGCTCCTATCAGCGCCAGCAACAGCAGGGCAGCCCCCTTAAGGCTCTTGGGAGCCGTAGAGGAGGTTGAAGAGATACGCATAGCTTTCCCCCCAGCGGGCATTGGGTTTGTAATGGAACAGTTCCTTAGGCAACAGGTGTACCTGGCTGTTCTGCACAGCGGTCAGGGCCTGCCATGCGGGGTTCTGCCCCAGGGATGCGTTCAGGGCATCCAAGGCAGCCTGAGCATCCTGCCCCATGATGGTGATGAAAATGAACTGAGGGTCTTCGGCCACGATGGCCTCCAGGGTCAGTTCCTCCAGCAGGGATTTCTGCCGGGCGGCAATGTTATCAGTATGCAGATCCTGTAGGATCACGCCGGCCAGGTTGTCTGCCGCCTTTGCTTTAGCGCCAGAGGAATAGGCCCGAATGAGCAGCACCCTTGGCGAGGGCATTTGGGAAGCCTTGGCTATGGTTTCCTCAATAGACTGCACCATGGGAGGAACCAGCTTTTCATATAGATCCCTGCGCCCTGTAAGGCGGGTAAAATCATCCATCATTTTTAGATAGTCTTGATAGGTATCCACCTGATAAGCCGTGGCGGGGATACCTGCCTGCGTCAAAAGCTCCTGGGCCTCAAGCTGAGCCGCTATGTCTGCTGAAAGGATCACCCAGTCAGGATCCAAGGCCAGAATTAACTCAAGGTTAGGCGCTTTATTGGTGCCAATGATGGCCACGCCGTCAGCCAATGCCAGCTGCCGCTCAGAGACTGCATCCTCCGTAACGCCGACAAGGCTGCCGCCGGCCTGGAGCCAGGCCTCGGCAAAGGAGCCGTAAAGGCTCACCACCCGCTGCGGGCAGGCAGCCTCTGCTGAAGCGGCGCTCCACAAAAGGGTTAAGGCAAGCAAAAGAAAGAGCAGCCGCTTCATGCTTGTTTCAAAGGCGCGGCGAGGATAAATTCCTTACGCGCTAACAGATCATCGCCAGCCAGGTCAGCCTCCAGCTTTTCCACGCCCAACCGATCGATGGCAGCGCCCAGCCGCTCCTTCTGATAGGCATTATCGCGGAACCAAAGGAGCGTTTTTTCCAGCACAGGCTCCAATTCGCTCTGCTTATAGTAGCGGCTTAGGCGAGTGCCATTGCGGCTCTTTTTGCCCCAGGTGCCGCCTACATAAACGGCAAAAACGGGCTCATCCACCTGAGGAATCACACCGAAGGGACAAGCGTTCACACACACGGCGCAGTCGTTACACAGGGTTTTATCCATAACGATTTTTCCGTCCTTCAAAGAAACGGCTTTCATGGGGCATTTGGCAGCTACCTGGCACACAGCACAGCCTCGGCACTTATCCAGCTCCGTCACAGGGATGCGGTGAGCTTCAATGCCGAAGTCGTTGAGGGAAGGTTTCATGCAGCTGTTGGGGCAGCCGCCTACGGAGATTTTGAACTTGTGAGGCAAGGTTACCCCATGCCAGCCGGTATAAAAGGTATCAAATAACTGGGCGGCGATCCCCTGGGTATCTGCATTGCCATAAATGCAGGTGGTTCCCTTGCAGGCAGTGATGGGCCGCACTTTGGGGCCGGTGCCGCCCACGGTTAAACCAACCTGAGCCACATGGGCCTGAACCTTTTCTACATCCTCCAAATGGAGTCCAGGAATTTCTACCATCAGGCGAGAGGTGAAAGCCACTCGGCCCGCGCCATAAAGCTGAGCACACTGAGCCACAGCTTGCAGCTGCTCAACAGTCATCGTGCCGTTTTTGGAGAGCACCCGAGCAGAGAAGCAATCCGTACCCCGGTTGTGAAGAAAACCAAGCCCCTTGACCCGGGCAATATCTTTAGGATCCAGCATGAAATACAGCCTCTTTTCAACAAAATTCTGACTATAGTGTAACACATTCAATACCGATAAGCAAACAAATAAGCAAACAAAAAACCCTTCTCCCGAAGGAGAAGGGTTTCAGCTTGTCGAAAAAGTCCAGCGAGAGCTGGGCTTTTTCACGTACAGATGATAAAATAGAAGAAAAGAGGGAAAGAGGAGAAAAGCAGATGTTGAATCAGCAGCAGGAACTCCGACGCCGAGTAGTAGAAATTCTGA
>JAFUPO010000003.1 GCA_017481185.1 Clostridia bacterium
AGCTTGAAATTGAATGTGCTTAAGGATATGCCGCTTTTGATTGATGACTATCACCCGGAGGGGGACACCAAAAAGAAGCGGATGATGGATGCGGTGGCCCAGCAAATCAGCCGAATGGTGGGCGACGGATCGGTAAGAAGCCGCATGAACGCGGACGCCTCCTCCAAAGAGGATAAACCGGCCCGGGGTACGGCCTTTGAAACGGGCGAACAGCTGCCGGACGTAAGCTTATCAGGTCTGGCCCGTTTGTATGTGATCGAGATCGGAGGGAAGGATGTGCCGCTGGGATCTGAGCAGCTGAATGATTTGCAGGCCAGGGCCCGGGAGGGGGTGCTGGCGGAGGCAATGCGGGGCTATATCGAGTGGCTGATACCTCAGTACGCCAGGCTGCCCCAGGAGCTGGGAGAGCGCTATGTTCAATTGCGGGCCCAGGCAACGGCCATGACCCAGGGAGGCCATAAGCGGCTGCCTTCTGCCGCGGCCCACCTGATGCTGGGGCTTGAAATGATGCTGAAGTATGCGGCGCATATCGGCCTGGTGGGTGAAGAAGATCTGCCGGAGCTGGAGAAAAAGTATTTTGATATGATTTTGGATAACAGCCGCAAGCAGGGGGAGGAAATGCTCCAGGAGAAGCCCAGCAAAATGTATCTGGATACGCTGCGGGAACTTTTGCTCTCCAAACGCTTTACGGTGCGGGATCTGGAGGATCGGGAAAGCAAGGTGCTGCCCAACAATATCGGCTGCAAGGACAGCCAGTATTATTACTTTATTCCCGGTCAGGCTTTCGCGGCGGTGCAGAAAGCTTATCAGGAGCAGGGTCAGCTTTTTCCGGTGGGGAAAAATGCAGTGGCCAAAATGCTCAGGGAGGAAAAGCAGCTGCTGGCCAGCCCGGACGGAACCAAAAACGTGCGGCAGCTTCAGCGGGGCGGCATCAAAGGCTGGTACCAATGGATCCCCAGGCACATACTGGACAATACGGAGCCTGCCCCGGAGCAAATGAGGATTGTAACGGACAAGGATAACCCGTGGAAGGGGGATGACGATGAGTGACCTGGAAGCCGTGAAGATATGCCGGAGCATACAGGAGGACATACGCCAGAGGGCGGATGAATTGGAGCTGCTGAACAAAAGCCGGGAGCAGCTGCCGGAGGCTGAGGCAGTAATGGCCCAGGCCATTGCCCGCTGCCAGAATGAGCTGGACGGGCTGCGGCGGGAGCTGCCGGTTATGGTGAGCCGCTGTATCCGAATCCTGGATGGGGTGCCCTACAAAGAGCGGCGGGTGCTTATGCTCTACTATGTGTCCGGAGCTACGCTCAGAGAGGTTGCGCAGACACTCAAATGCGGTATTCGCACGGTGCAGAAATTAAAAAAAGCCGGCTTGGATCGGCTGAGATAAAAGGAGAATGAGCCATGAATAAATTGATCATTATTGGAAACCTGACCAGGGATCCAGAGGTGCGGTATACAAGCGACGGAAAGAAGGTGGCAACCTTCACTGTGGCGGTGAACCGACGGAAGCAAAAGGATCACCCTGAGGCAGACTATTTCAGGGTGAGCGCGTGGGATGGCCTGGCAGAGGTTTGCGGAAAGTGGCTGACAAAGGGGAAAAAGGTGTGCGTTATCGGCCCTGTGCGCTGCCGGGTCTTTGAGGGCCAGGATGGGGGCGCCAAAGCCGCGTTGGAGGTAACTGCCTATGAGTTGGAGCTGTTGAGCCCAAAGGAACAGAATGTGGATTCACAGACGGGGTATCAGCAGGCAGGGGATGAGGAATGGCCCTTTTAAAAAGGAGCCCCGCCGCAAGGCGGGGCGGGGAATCAGGCGGAGGCTGAACCCTTGTGGGAATAGCAGGCGCTAACGCTGCCTTCCAGCTGCTTTTGTAAAAAGTCCAAATGGGTTTGAACCACGAAAAAGGCGTGAAGAATCGGGTCATCGGGATTATCGCGATTCTGGTCGATGGTGTAGTAGCTGAAAATGCCCATGCATTTGATCAGATTGTCCAGATAGGCAACGGTGTTTTCGGCGGTATTAAGCAGCTCATCGTAAGCTTCGGTCATTGTATTTTCCTCCTGTTCGCTGGTTTGACCTTTTCGGAGGAATGTGGTATCATATTCATGCCTCCTGAAAAGGTGGTGCTAAGAGTAACGTGGTTTGCCGCCAAGCTGTACACGTTACTCTTTTTCTTTGTCGTCCAAAGATTCGGCTACCATATCTATGCCGCGCTCTACCACTGCCGTTCTGCTTATCCCTAATCGTTGAGCACATTTTTGAAGCTTTTCCGCAGTCTCCTTCGTAATCCTCAACTGGAGGCTTTCCGACTTTGTTATATCTTTGGGCGGTCTTCCCGTTCGGGGGCTCATTGTTTCACCTCACTTTCTGCCATGGCAAAATTATATTATTGTAGTGGCAAAAAGTCAACCCCTAAAATAAAAATATGATACCTTCTTTCCCTCCTATTTTGTTGGTTTGACCTTATCGGAGGAATGTGGTATCATATTCATACCTCCTAAAAAGGTGGTGTGTGGGTTTATCGTGATCTGTGGTAGGGGATCGATAAACCCTATTTTTTTATACAGACCTTTTGATGGAGGTCGTTGACCATTTCTTCAAGCAGAGCGACTTTTGTTTTGTTGGTAGCGATGGCGCACTCCGTGAATTTACGAACGGTAGTAGCGGTAACGTTAAAGGCAAGCTGCTTGTTCTTTGGTTCCTCTCCGGCAAGAGGCCTGCCGGTTTTAGGTGACATGGGTTCACCTCACTTTCTTTCACCTAGGTATAATATAAATTATTCCTAGGTGAAAGTCAACCCCTAAAATGAAAATATGATACCTTCTTTTCCTCCTGTTCGCTTGTTCGCCCCCGGAGGATATGGTATAATAGATTTACCAATTCCTTTGGGGGTTGGGGGGCTTCCGTTCCGTATCTTCCGGCAAGTTGAGCACGGTTCGGAAGTTTTATTTTGCCTCTTTTTCCAATGCAGATTTAAGAAGACGAAGACCTTCAAGTAACACGCTTGACCGTGTACCCTTTGTTTTTTTGACACAATCATCAAGTGTTTCAATTTCAGAAGCGCTCATTCTCAGCCTGACGGTTGTATCTTTTTTACCACCTTGCATTGGCGGACGGCCAGTTCTAGGGCTCACCAGTTAGCCTCCTTTCTGTAGCCACATTATATTGCTGTGGCTACAGAAAGTCAAGAATAAATTGTGAATCTTTCTTCATGAAGAAGGGTTGAATATTATGCTGATTTGTGTTAGGGTTTAGATAGCAGGAAGGTTCCTACAGGAGGATTGCTACCCTGGCCTTACAAATGCCAGGGGGAGGTGAAGCACCGTGAGCGACTATGAAATGCTTATGGTAATGCTGACCTTCATTGGATTGCTGATCGCACTAAACGAGAAACGATAAAGCAAAACCGCCTGTAGCGGCAACTACAGGCGGTTTCTGAAAATGGAACCTGCCGGGGAGCAGACCCCTGAAAGGGGCTCAACCTTCCTGCTATTATTTTAACTCAGCAGAACAAAGCTTGTCAAGAGGGAGCCGTCATTCAGACGGCTCCTCTGCTTGTTTGCCAGGATATTTTTTGCGCCAGTCTTTATACTGACCGGACTTGATGCGCTGATCCTGGGGCCAGGGAGTTTCCTCCTCAATAACCCACTGGCTGCCGATTTTTTGGGCAGGGATGCGGCCCTGGGCAATGAGGCGACGGACGCGGCCCGTATCCTGACTATGTTTTTGAGCGAATTGGGTTACGGAAATGAGCGCCATGGAATCAATCCTTTCGGTTTTTGACAAGATGGATCAGGTAAGCGATGAGCCCGATCTGCACGATGGAAACACCGGCCATGAGAACAAGCAAAACATCTTTCATGCCACTGGAAATGAGACGGCGTTTGTGCTATACTGGATGGGGAGAGAAGGGGCTTTCGCCCCTCCCCTCACTCGAGGGCTTTGTCAAGAAGCAGGAGCACCAACCCCAGAAGCTTCTCGACGATCCCCAGGGCCAGGATCAGGAGCGTGACTTTCTGTTCCTGGCGTTTTTCCATCCGTCTCATTTCCTCACCTCCTTTCTATGTTTTGATTATAT
>JAFUPO010000158.1 GCA_017481185.1 Clostridia bacterium
CTCGAAAATTTAGGCGGCTAGTGCAAGGTGGCCACCGGAGACGGAAAGACCGGCTATATGATGACCAAATATCTCAAAATGGAGCACGCAGTACAAGCTACAGACGATCTTTCTGACGGCGACCAGGAGGATGTTGAAATACCCTCCTACACCATACGCTACATCGATCCAGGCGATGGCAGCGAAGTGCCCGGCTACGCCGCCCCCTCCACCGAAGCCAATGTACTGTTTTTCTATCCTGCCGGTTACCGCGTGGTCGTTCACTCCATTGAAAATGGCTGGGCTTTTATTTCTATGGATACTGTGGGCCGCTATGTGCAAACAAAGTATCTCTCTTTAACCAATCCTACAGACACAGAACATTCCTCCAACGATTTGGAAGGATCCGGCCTGGCCCGCACCATGGTAATCCAAACTGGCAACTCAGGAAAGCTGAATCTGCGCGCTTCCCCCGGCGGCAAACTGGTGGAACGCTACCCCAATGGCACACAGGTCACCGTGCTTTCTCAAGCCAATAAAAATGGCTGGGCTCAGGTCAAGATCCAGGGTAAAAGCGGGTATGTGCAAGTGAAGTATCTGGCTGACTCCAATGCAGCCGCGGATGAACCCGCTTCCTCTACAAAGGTATCCGCATCGCCAAGTGCCATAGAGCAACGGTTTGTTCACACAGGTAACAGCGGCAAGCTAAATCTGCGCAGAACTGCGGGCGGAAAGCTCATCGATCGCTATCCTAACGGCACGCCGGTAACCGTTCATTCCGTTTCCGGCGCTTGGGCCTATGTAACCATCGGGGGCAAGCAAGGCTTTGTTATGGAAAAGTATTTAAGCGCCAACGCCGCCGCTGCCGATCAGAGCGTCAGCCAAGAAGCGCCAGCTGCTGAAAGCTCTGCCCCAATCGATGAGCCATCCCTTCAAACGCCCAGTGCCGGTGACGGGTGGAGGATCCAAACCGGCAACTCAGGCAAATTGAATCTGCGCACAGAGCCCAATCGAAACGCGCCCACCCTAGACCGCTATCCCAACGGCACAGCGGTGCGTATCATTCGCCCCAGGGGCGCATGGGCCTATGTGCAGATCGGCCGACAATACGGCTATGTGATGACGAAATACTTAGCGCCTTAAAGCGCAAACAGCCCGGGCAGATGATGCGCTCGGGCTGTTTGCTTTTGTGGTTTACATCCAATTGCCGTCAATCAATCGGCTATCCATGGCGTCAAAGGTGGCATGGTACCCGCTGCCGCCCTGTTCATCGTTGGTGGTGCTAAAATTGATGATCCATACCGGCGTGAGCACCATCCCCGCTTTTTCATCCTTAGCGCGAACAGGATACCAGGTAAGCCGGGCCCGAGAAATTTCTTCTAACCTCATGGGCGAGCGAGCTGCCATCAATTCCTTGGGCAGCGCCTCCTGTGCTGCCTGCCAACTGATTAGAGCATCAGGGGTGGCTTGCACCTCGCCAGGCATATACTGATCGTAAATATTAATATAAGCAAAGCCCTGGGAAGTTACATAGACATTTGCATGAAACATTCCCGCCGCGTCCCCATCTGTGCCAAACCGGTTGTAAAAAAGCAGATAGCCCTCATCCTGCACCGTTGCGGCGCTGTAATCCAGGCGGTGGTTATTGAGGATATGCCCTTCGTCAATCAACTCATTCCATTTTCCGCCCATTTCGCGAATCCTTGAAAGGCTCATATCGATAGCGTTTTCGCACACATAGCCTTCCATTCCCAGGCTTGCAAACAGCTGCTCCGCCTGAGCCTGAGCATCAGCCAGCGTGATCTGGGTAAGACTCTGGCTTTCCAAGGCATATACCTGGTTGGTTTCAGGCCAGCCAAAGAGCATCCAACTTGCCAACGCGCTTGCCGCGTGAGCCATAGAAGGCTTCGGCTGCATAACGGCATAAGGCTCGCCGTTTTCCACACCTTCATAGATAATTTCGCCCACGCCATCATAGGTGGCATAATGAATCGCTCCCTTAAACCAGGAAAGCTGTGCTCCATCGTTAAAGGTGATCCCCACGTCGTTATGCTTGCCGGTTACCCACTCTGCAATGCCAGACTGGTTCAACATTTCAGGCTTAATAACCCCGTTAAAATCCCTTTCAGCGGCTGCATAGATCGGCAGCGTTCCAGCGTGCACAAATTCATCCGGCACAATGATTTCCGGCTCAGCATACCCACAGGAAGCGATCATAAGCAGCGTACACAGCAGTGAAAGCAAACGTTTCATCATCTTGTTGCATCCTTTCATAGTTTTTTAGTGTTTGTCGATCATCTCTGGCACGACTGTAATCTGCCAGACCCGTTCGGTCATATCCTCCTCATTAATGGAACCATCAGCCTGAACGCCATAGGTTTGAGCGCAGAACTCCAGGGTGTATTCTCTGCCAGGTTCTACCACCATTCCATCTTCCACTTCCATGGTAAAAACGATGCTGCCGTCCTGCTGAACTCTTGCGC
The DNA here is from genome assembly GCA_017481185.1 of Clostridia bacterium. The sequence goes on from JAFUPO010000158.1 coordinate 2,463, forward strand.
CGTATCCCCATACGCCAGGCTTGAGCAAGGCGCCCCCGTCCACACCGATCCTGCTTAAATCGCAGTGAACATAGCGAATGGCGCAGCCTGTCTCCTCCGCCTTTTGATAAATGGTTGGGGTGCCCTCTGGCGCCGTTTCGCCATAGTGGATATTATACCCCCAGGGCTCCTGAGCGCTGCACTGCGAATCCACAAGGATATAGCCTTCTTCCGCCCTGATCGTTCCAAGCACGTACAGGCCACGTCCGCGTACCAGCACTTCATCGATCGTAAAGACAGCGCCGTTTTCCTCCACGGAACCGTTAGGAATGGCGATGCTTCCCTTTTCCATCCACGCCCCGTGGGCCTGGCCGTAATGATTTACAAACCAGTTGATGATTTGCGGATAGAAGGCAGCTCCCGCCGCGCAGGTGACAGCCAACATGGCTGCCAGCAGAATCGCAGCACGGCGAGCCGAATGATATGTGAACGAACGCTTCCTTTCCTGCACCGAATAAACGGTCGTCATCAGCGCCTGCTCACAGGCCTTTGGCATTTCAGGAAATATCTGTTGAAGTTGATCAAATGCTTGCTTCATCAGCATCTAACTCCTTTCGCAATTGGGTTTTCGCCCGATGAATTCTGCTGTTCACAGCTGATCGGGTCGTGTGCAGCGCATAGGCAATGTCCTCGGCTTTCATGCCCTCCACGTATTTCATCACAAAGGGAAGGCGCAGCCTGTCAGGCAGAGATTCCATCAACAGCCGAAGGGTGATGCCATCCGGCGAGGCTTTGGTCTCAGGCAGCTGATCCATATAGATCACACGCTTTTGCCGCCTTCGGATTTGATAGCTTTCGTTGATCAAAATCCGCGTCATCCATGTAGCAAAGTACGCATCGTTTTTTAACGTATGCTGCTTTTCCCAGGCCTTCAAGGCTGCCTCTTGAAGGGCGTCCTGAACGTCGAAATCATTTTGCAAAATCGTAAAAGCAATGCGGTACATCATGGCTTTATGCGCTGCAATTTGTTGAATGTAATTTTCTTTGGTCACTTGAGTGCCCCCTTTTGGAACGTTCCACCCATTAGATGCACGAAACGGCCTTTTTTGTGCAAGCTTCATTAAAAAAATGGTATCCGGCAAGAGACCGGATACCATTTCTTCTGGATAGGACAAGACCTTATGGAGCTGCGGTGGATTTTTCTATGTTTTGGATCAACTTCTCCAGCACCTTAACGCCCTCTCGGAGCATCTGCTCCTGATCCAGGCGGCCATCCTTCAATTGCAAAGCCGCGGGTTTGGTGGCTGCCAGGCCTAGGCGGGGGTCAGTGAGCATGATGCCCTCCAGCAGCTTCAGGGGATCGGGGGCA
>JAFUPO010000159.1 GCA_017481185.1 Clostridia bacterium
AGCTGGGGGATCTCTACATGACCCTGCTGGATGAGGCGGCTGATCTTATCGAGGATCTGGCAGAGATGGAGTTTCAGCTCAAGGGCAACCTGAGCGACAATGATCAGGGCTTTGTGAGCCTCGTTATGGAGGATTTTGAATTTACCCTCAACTACCACGAGGATGAAAACCGGGATCTGATGGTTGCCAACGGCACCCTCCGGATTGACAGAACCCCCCTGACCTTTGACGCGACCATCGGCAATGAAATCCTTTTGAACTATCAGGCAGCCAATGCCCATGGCACTGTAACCGCCGTTGTGCTGCCCAATGGCCGCGCCCTTTCCCTCTCCGGGGTTCATTATGTAACCCGGGGCGATGGCCAGGATAACCTCGAAGGCCTTTGGTCTGCCGACCTGGCCATCCAGGAGAACGGCTTCATCCTGGCGGCGGATTTGGACGAAAACTATCGCTGCTTTATTGATTTCATCTTCCAGCAGGATCCTGCTACCGGCCTGCTGACCTACGCCTCCCTGGGCTATCAAGATGTGAACCAGGAGCACCTTTTGACGCTTCTCCCCATCGATGAAAACGGCTGGCGACTAAGCTATACCCAGTCGCAGCAGGGCCAGGCGCAGGGAGCCATCACCCTCACCGCAGCCCCTGGCACACAGCAGCTGCCTTTGAAGCCTGATACGCTCTCCACCCTGAGCCTGGATGATGCGATAACGATGCTCCAGCTGGGCGAAGGAGCCGCTAACCCTTGACAAACCAGCCCTTAAATGGTATCATTGCTCCCATCAAGCAACAGGAGGTGAGACGTGTGCGCAAGGCTATGATGATGCGAATGTCCATGGGCGCACATTGTTTCGCTCGTGCTGTTTGATATGCGCATCTGACTGCTAATTTGATGCCATCCCGAACTGTACGGGGTGGCATCTTTTTACGTTTAAGGAGGAGCTTATGCCTGTCAAGATCCCTGATGCCCTGCCTGCTACCCGCATCCTGACAGAGGAGAAGATTTTTGTGATGACCGAGAAGCGTTCGGCTGCCCATGATATTCGCCCCCTGCGCATTGCCATTTTGACCCTGATGCCCTCCACGGAAACCACCGAGACCCAGCTTTTGCGGCTCATCGGCAACACGCCTTTGCAGGTGGAGGTAACGCTTTTAAGGACGCAGACCTATGCCTCTCAAAATGCAGACCAGGAGCATTTGAGAACCTTCTATCGCACCTTTGACGATGTGAAGGATGAATACTTTGACGGGGTCATCATCACCGGCGCCCCGGTAGAAAAGATGGATTTTCAGGATGTGCGCTACTGGCACGAATTGGAGACCATTATGGCCTGGGCAGATGAACGGGCCTTTTCCACCCTGTACATCTGCTGGGCAGCCCAAGCAGGGCTGTACTACCATTACGGCATTGAGAAGCATCCTTTGGCGAAAAAGATGTTCGGCATCTTTCCCCACCAGGTATTGACCCGGGAGAGCCGCCTGGTGCGGGGCTTTGACGATGTGTTTGACATTCCCATGAGCCGCCACACCGCCGTCAATGAGGAGCAGGTGTACGCCTGTGAAGATCTGATGGTGCTGGCTGCCTCCCAAGAGTCGGGCATCGGCCTGATCATCAGCCGGGATGGGCGGCGGGTGTTTGCCACCGGCCATAGCGAATACAACCCCGATACCCTGGCTAAAGAGTATTTTCGCGACTTGGATAAGGGCCTGCCCATTGAGGTGCCCAAGTATTACTTCCCTCAGGATGATCCCTCCCAGCCTCCTTTGGTGCGCTGGCGGGCCCATGCCAACCTGCTCTTTGCCAATTGGCTCAACTATTTTGTGTATCAAGAAACGCCCTATGAGCTCTCTTCTTTGGCCAAGCGAAAGGAGGCGCAAAAATGACCCTTTGTGAGGCCTTTCAAAGCCAGGCCGTTACCGTGTCCTGCGAGATCTTTCCGCCCAAGGCTTTTAAGCAAATGGAAGAAGTAACCACCGTTGCCCAAGACATCTGCCAATTGAAGCCCGCCTTTGTATCCGTTACCTACGGCGCCGGAGGCAAGGGCAGCAGCCACACCATCGCCATTGCCAAAGCGGTAAAGGAAGCGGGGGTTGAGCCCCTTTTCCACTTCACCTGCATGGGGGCGGATCGGGCCAGCGTTGACGCCTCCCTTGCAGACATTAGGGCCCAGGGCATCCACAGCATCCTGGCTCTGCGGGGTGATATTCCTGAAGGGGAGCGCGCTCCCAGCGCCTTTCCCCACGCCAGCGACCTGATTGCCTATATCAAAAAGGTCGGCAGCTTCACCGTAGGCGCTGCCTGCTATCCCCAGGGGCATCCGGAATCCCGCTCCAAGGCGGAGGACCTGGACTATTTGAAGCGCAAGGTCGACGCCGGAGCCGACTTTTTGACCACCCAAATGTTTTTTGACAACAACGTTCTGTATAATTTTCTCTACCGGGCTCTGCAAAAGGGCATCCAGCTGCCAATAGCCGCAGGTATCATGCCGGTGGTTAACGCCAAGCAAATTAAGCGCATCTGCTCCCTTTCCGCCGCGGCGCTGCCGCCCCGGTTCGCCGCCATTGTAGACCGTTTTCAGGATGATCCCCAGGCCATGAGCCAGGCAGGCATCGCCTTTGCCACGGAGCAGATCATCGACCTGGTGGCCAATGGGGTCAACCACATCCATTTGTATACCATGAACCGCCCCCACATTGCCCAGGCAATTTTCAACAATCTTTCCTGCATCATTGGAGGCCGGGCATGAACCTTGATCGCGCCGCCCGCTATATGGGCTGCCCCCAACCAGATCAGCAGCTCCTGGCCCTTTTACACAAGGCTGCCGCCATCGTGGAAGAAGCCGCCCAGCCCCGGCATATGCTTGCCCGCCTTGCCAAGGCTGACATAACCCTGCCGGGAGAGGATGTTCACAAGCTTCTTAAAAACTGTGATGAGCTTTTTCTGATGGCAGCCACCCTGGGGGCTGGGATGGATGAGCGCATCCGCCGAGAAAGCCTGATGGATATGGCCCTGGGGTTGGCGGTAAATGCCTGCGCCGCCTCTGCGCTGGAGGATTATCTGAACGAGATCGCCTTTCCCCTCAGGGAAGGGGAGTATGTAACCCCCCGGTTCAGCCCAGGCTACGGAGATCTGCCCCTGACGGTTCAGACCAACTTTCTCGCCCGGCTCAACGCCCGAGCTATCGGCCTGTATGAAACCGCCTACCATATGCTGGCCCCGGAGAAATCTGTCACGGCCCTATGCGGGATCACTGCCCTCCCGCAAAAGCAATGCATCCGCAAATGTCGCAACTGTTCCAACACTGCCTGCCCCTTCCGGGAATGAACGAAAGGATGACCTGAGCATGGATCTGAAAAAGCTGATCACTGAAAAACGCCTGATTGTGGATGGCGGCATGGGTACCCTTCTGCAATCCCTGGGGCTCACCGGCGGCCAGCGCCCGGAAACCTGGAATGTGACCTATTCGGATCGTATTGAGCAGGTGCACCGGCAATATCTGGAAGCTGGCTGCGACATTCTGACCGCCAATACCTTCGGGGCTAATGCCCTGCACTTTGGCAATGACACCGAATTGGTGATCAAAAGCGCCATTAAGCTCTGCCGCCGAGCGGTGGAGCAGGCAGGCCACGGCTATGTGGCCATGGACATCGGCCCCACGGGCCGCCTCTTGCAGCCCTACGGGGATCTGCCCTTTGAGGAGGCTGTAAGCCTTTTCAAGCAGGCTGCCCGCACCGGCGCCCAGGCCGGGGCTGACCTGATCCTTATTGAGACCATGACCGATAGCTATGAATTAAAGGCAGCGGTCATCGGCGCCAAGGAAGCCTGTCAATTGCCTATTGTAGCCACCCTGATGGTGGGCGAAAACGGCAAGCTCCTTACCGGCGGGGATATTTCTGGCATGGCGGCCATGCTGGAGGGGCTGGGCGTTACCGCCCTGGGCTTTAACTGTGGCCTGGGCCCCAAGCAGATGAAGCCGCTCATTGAGGAACTGCGCAGGCATACCTCCCTGCCCATCTGGTGCAGCCCCAATGCGGGCCTCCCCCAGGTGGTGGATGGCAAAACTGTGTTCACCGTGGGGCCTGAGGAATTCAGCCAGGATGCGGCGCAGCTGTGTCGCCTGGGCGTGAGCGTTATCGGGGGCTGCTGCGGCACCACCCCGGCTCATATTGCTGAAACGGCTAAGCTTTGCCGCCCCATCCCCCTGCCTGAGATCACCGAAAAGGACGCCTGCGTTATTTGCTCCCACAGCCGCACGGTTACCCTGGGCAAGGCCCCCAAGATTATTGGCGAGCGCATCAACCCTACGGGTAAAAAGGCCTTCAAGGCTGCCCTAAAAGCGGACGACCTGGACTATGTGCTCCGTGAAGCGGTGAGTCAAGCCCAGGCTGGGGCCCACATCCTGGATGTCAATGTAGGTCTGCCGGAGATCGATGAGGCCCAGTGGCTCAAAAAGGCTGTTGCGGGTATTCAAAGCGTTTGCCCGCTGCCCCTGCAATTGGATACCGCCGACCCCATCGCTCTAGAAGGAGCCCTGCGCCTGTGCAACGGTAAAGCGCTGATCAACTCCGTCAGCGCCAAACAGGCCAGCATGGAGGCCGTGTTTCCCCTGATTAAAAAATACGGCGGCGCAGTGGTATGCCTCCTGCTGGATGAAGAAGGCATCCCCGAGACGGTAGAAGGCCGTTTGGCCTGCGCTCAAAAGATAATTGCCCAGGCAGCTAAATACGGCATCCCCAAAAAGGATTTGGTGATGGACGCCCTGGTGATGACCGTTTCCACCGGCGGCGACAATGCCGCTATCACGTTGGAAACCCTGCGCCGTTTAAAAACGGAGCTGGGGGTTCGCACGGTGCTGGGGGTTTCCAACATTTCCTTCGGTCTGCCCCAGCGGGAGCAGCTGAACGCTGCCTTCCTATCCATGGCTCTTTCTGCCGGGTTGGATGCAGCCATTATGAATCCCCTTTCTGCGGAAATGATGAACGCCTTTTATGCCTCCCAGGCGCTGATGGGCAAGGATGCTCGGTTTCAAGACTATTTGAGCCGCTTTGCCCAGCAGGCCTCTGCCCCGGTCTCTGTCGCTGGGGAAATGACCGTGGAGGCTGCCATTGCCCAGGGCCTTAAATCAGCCGCCATTGAGGCCACCTGCGCCCTGCTCTCAGCAGGAAACGCCCCCCTGGATGTAATTGCCCAGCGGCTGGTGCCTGCCTTGGATAAGGTGGGGCAGGGCTTTGAGGAGGGAACGGTATTTCTGCCCCAATTGCTCATGAGCGCAGAAGCTGCCAAGGCCGCCTTTCTACAGGTGCAGAAGGCCCTTGAAACCAAGGATGAATCCGTTGAAAAAAACGGCAAGATCATCCTGGCCACCGTGCAGGGGGATGTTCATGACATCGGCAAGAAC
>JAFUPO010000160.1 GCA_017481185.1 Clostridia bacterium
GAGGTTCAAGAAAATGAATGAAAGCTTTGACGTGGGCTGGATTGCTGTTGTTCGGGAAAATCTGGATTTAAAGCATATTGATAGAAAAAAGTCATTGTATCTTTTTGTTGCATTCATTAAAGAAAACTACGATAAACTAATGGATGTTCGCTATTGCAGAGAGAGTATTGCAATGGTAAGATCTTATCTTGAGCGAAAGTGGGCTGAGAAGTGAACCTACGCCCGCCCTGAAATTCAGGGCGGGCTTTAGTTGTTCTAAGTTTGCCTGCGTGATACAATCAAGGGGAGCCAGCCCGCTCAGGCGGGCTATAAGCCTAAGCTGGGGGTTGAAGGCTACAGCCGGCAAACCTATACCGGCCAGGCGTGGACGATACAATCAAAAAAACACACCCCAAGGAGGCGCGCAAATGAAAAAACTTCGCATCACGGCTGTGCGCAAGGCGGAATACCCCGACCTGATGGCAAAATACGAAAACCCCATCGCTGACGCCTGCTGCGTCACGGAGGGGCAAACCTGGGTGGCCAACGGCTGGCAGCGGCCCGAAGGCTTTTGCCCCAGCGCCTGGGAGAGCCTTTCGCCCTTTGCGATGACCCTGGCCCACGGCGGTGAAAACATTTATAACGGCTGGATGAAAAACCCCCGCTCCGCCATGGTCTCCTGCAACGACGGCTTCCGCCCGGTGAGCTTTTACATTGAAGTTATTGAATGAGAGGGCCTTTGCTCGTACCGCTTCTGCCGCGCTTCATCCCGCACTGGGGGCGCTTCGGCGCCGCGTCTGTCGCGCTCCCTACTCAAAAAACTTTATGATTATTCCCCAAACGGTTTTCTTTGGGGAGAGTGCGAGAACCCCTTTCTTTTGAAAAAGAAAGGGGTTCTCGCGAAATACTTACGCTAATTCTCTTCTCAGCCTGGCGATGGCGTCCTTCACGGCCTTGGAGGCGATGTGCTTGGGGTTCTTTTCCAGGGTGAGCACCAGGTTTTCGGGGCGGAAGATGGCCTGGGCGGCGTTGTTCAGATCCTCGCAGGTCATATCCTCATACATGGCGGCCTGGGTTTCCAGGTCGGTTTCGGCAATGTTGTCTGAGAGCCAGGCAAAGCCCATGAGCTCGTTCATTTCGCTGGCCTGGTCGTACTGAAAGCGCAGGTTATCCGTAAAGAAGGCCCGGGTGCGCTCCATCTGGCTTACAGGTACGTAGCGCTTGAAGCCGGAAAGGATCGTGCCAATGCGCTCCAAGCTTTCCACCAGATGCTCGTGGGGCACAAAGTAATCAATGGTCAGCCGGCGGAAAAGCCCGGCGGTTTCCACCCGGCTTTGAATATCATCGGTCAAAGCCAGGGTTTCACGAAGCTCCATAAACAGGGAGGAGGACAGGCCCACCCCAAGGATCCAGTTAAGCACGTCTGTGCACAGGGGGAAAACCAGGTCGTCGTCCACATCAAAGGACAATTGCACCTGGGCCCAGTCCCAGTCCCCGTTGATCACCTGGTCAGAGCGGCCATCCCGCATACAGAAGTCCACCGGAGTGGTTTGCTCAAAGGGCGGTTCCTGCGTGGTGTTGGCGATTTCTTCAAAGACCGACTGCACTGCGCTGAGCATCCCCTGGGAGAAGTTGCCGGTGATCACAAAGCAGGCGTTCTGGGGCTGAAAAACGTTTTTCTTCCATTTGTGAATGGTGGCGGCGGTCATCTCCGTAACGGATTTTTCCGTGCCCATGAGCGGGAAGGCTCCAGCCTTTGACTGCCAATACTTGGTTAAAATCTTTTCCTGAAAGCCCGGCGCGTCGTTTTGAATCTGCCGGAGCACCACCCGCTTTTCCTGGTCGATCTCCTCAGGGGTCCAGGTATAGGGCAAAAAGAAGCGGCTCATCAGCTCCAGGGCAGCGTCAAAATACTTGGGGGCAGTTTCCAGCCGGAAGGTCAGAGCCTCCTGGTAGGTGGAGCCCCGCAGGGTGGCGCCAATGGCGTCCAGCTTGGCATACAGCTCCCTTTGGGTAAGGCCGTTCAGGCTGCGGAAGCACAGGTGCTCCAAGAGGTGGCTGATGCCCTGGTTCTGCCGGTTTTCATACAGGGCGCCGCCCTTGAAGTACAGGCCCATTTCGATGGAGTGGAGCTGGTCCATGGGGCAGGCCAGCACCGTCATACCGTTGGCCAGCAGGATCTCCTGAGTCATCCTGATCCCTCCTTGGGTCATTTTCCGTCCTTGATGAGCTTGCGAATATCATCCACCAGCGAGGAGAGGCTGGGGGAGGCTGCCATGGCCTCCTGAATCTTCTGGCAGCCGTACATCACCGTGGTATGATCCCGGCCCCCAAAGGCGTCGCCAATCTGGGGCAGGCTCATGCCCAGCATTTCGCGGGTCAGGTACATGGCTACCTGCCGGGGCACGGTCACCTCGCGGCTGCGGCGGGCGCTCTTTAAATCCTCCACGGTGATGGAGTAGTAGCCTGCCACCGCCTCCTGAATGGTTTGGCAGGTGATGCGCCGGGTTTCACGCTGGGCAAACACCTCCCGCAGGGCCTCCTCCGCCAGGGCCCGGTCAATGGGCCGGCCGTTGTTCAAAGAGGAGTAAGCCACCAGCCGGGTGAGGGAGCCCTCCA
>JAFUPO010000161.1 GCA_017481185.1 Clostridia bacterium
CCTGCAATGGCGAAGGAGGCATAGGAGAAGGTGGCCGAGCCGATGTGCAGGGCAAACCAGGTGGAGCGCAGGGCGGGCATCAGCTCCTTGATCTCCATGGGCTGGAAGGCCGCATAGGAAAGCACCAGAAAGGCCACTGGCATACTAGCCGTGAGCACCCAGCCCTGGCGCAGCCGGGCATATAACACCAGGCCCATCAGCGCTGCCGACCAGGCGAAGCCTGAGGCAAACTCAAACTGGTTTGCCAGGGGCAGCCGCGCCGCAGCAATGCCGCGCCACACGGTAAAGGCCGTATGGGCCCCGAAGGACGCCCACATCACAAGATAAGCCCCCCGGCAAAGGCCGCGGCGGGAAAGGGCTGTGCCCGCAAGCTGCATAACTGCCGCCAGGCCGTACCCCACAACGGATGCAAAAAACAGGATCTCCATTATTCTTCCTCCTCTTCCAAACAGGCCTTCAAATCGATGATGAGCCCTTCAGGGGTCTTGGGGCCAAATACGCCAAAGCCCTGGGGCGTAACCGCCACCGCCTCCGGCGACATAAAGAAACACAGATACAGGCCGGCTATCATCATGGCAAAGACCCCATACAGGGCGGCCAGCACGGCCGTTTCCATATGCTTGATGCGCAGCCCCGGATAGCTCACCGGCTCCAGCAGGGTGAAGCTGACGCTGCCAATGGTCAGCGTTTCCTCAGGAAAGGCCAGCACAGGCGTCATGGTGCCCTGGGCAACAGACAGCACATCGTACACGGGATCGTGGTAAGCGCCCGAGGTGTTTGAAATAAGGGTCACATTGCCGGTCTCATCCTTCACATAGCCGGGGTAAAGAGCCTTGAAGAACATACCGTTGATCCCGTCCAGGGTCAGAAAGCAGGATTCTGTCAGGATCATTTCCTCACTGGCGCCGTTTTCAAGATTATGGATACGCACGCTGCCCGCCGTGCCATAGGTCTGCTGGTAGACCTTGTAGCCCTCAAAGCTCAACGGTTCATTGACCCGTATCTCCTTGCGGGCTTCCCGCTGCCCATCGGCGGAGCGCATCATCAGCTTGCTGGCATAATCCAGGGTGCCCTGGGCGTCTTCGATCTGAAAGGCTTCCACGGTGATGGTGGTGCCGTCCGCCAGGGCGAGGGTCTCGCCGGGCATCACAGTGCGATCCGTTACATCGGCGGTCATTACGGCAGCAGCGCCTACCACCAGAATCAGAAGAAAGGACAGGTGGGTGATGAATGAGCCCCAGAACCCTGCCCTGCGGCGGATAAAGATCTGCCGTTCGCCAACGGTTTGGCAGCGGTAATGCCGCCCGCATAGGAGCGCCGTAATCTTTTCAGCCTGGCCAGGAGCCAAGGAAAGGGTCAAATCACCCGCTGCTGCTTGCTGAATCAGCCGCCCGGGGGCTAAGCGCAGCTTTTTAAAGCGCGTAAGGGAGCACAGGGTCAGGTTCAGGCACAGAGCGCCCATCAGCACAAAAAAGTAAGGCGCGCTGAACACGTCGTTCAATTGCAGGGCAATGATCACCCCGGCGGCCTGGTGCCCATAGCGGCTAACATATTCCGCAGGCTCCCGCCCCTGAACGATCATGGAACCGGCCACAGAGCAGGCAATGACCAAAACCAGCAGGAGCATACCAAATTGCATGGAGCGTAAATAGCGCATGATCCTTTTCAAAGAAGGCTCCCCTTTGCGTTTGTACTTGTAAAAGAAGCCGCCGAAGCAGCCTTGTGATCGCTCACGCTCCGGCGGCTGTTAGGTCAAACCTTCAACAGCCCCAGTGCTTCATCGATGTACTGTTCAGCCTTATCGAGGCACTGAGTGGTCAGGCGGGAGTTATGAGCGCCTTCGCTGTTCTCAACGAAAACGAAATCCCAGTAGAACTGACCCTTGCGGTTGAGGGTGCGGATGGCGTTGAGCTCGTCCTCCGTGTAGGTGCCGGAGGTCACAGCATCAGCCAGCTTGTTGGTCAAGCTTTCCAGCTTGTTGCCGATGGCGACGGTACGCTCCTCGGCCTTGCCCTGGATGCCCTTCACAAAGCCTTCCAAATCAGGATGGCAGGCGGCGCAGCTGGCCTTGATGGACTCGCTGGCCAGAGGGCTCACCCACAGATGGCTGGTGTAAGCCTCGCCGTTTTCGCCTGTGGCTTTTTCCATATGGCAGTCAGCGCAGGAGAAAATCTTGGCGTGTACACTGCCCTCGCCCATGTAGGTTTCAAACTCCGGATGCTGCACCTTGATCTGCTTAACGCCCGTTCGGGGGTTGGTGTAGTCAGCGAAGCCGGTCTCCTCATAGAAGGCCAGGATAGCGTCGGGATGCATGGCGGCCATGTTGTCGTAAGGCAGCGTCACAGCCTTGGTCTCAGGCGCGAAATAGTATTCCACATGGCACTGAGCGCAGGAGGCCGTTTCAGCGTTGAGGCCAGCCAGGTCGTCGCCCATGGCGTCGGCCAGGTAGGTATGGGTCACCGTCAGCTCGCCAGGGGTGTTGGCGTGGCAGTTGTAGCAGCTCACGCTTTCATTAACCTGGGTCAGCATATCCTCAAAGGGAATGGTGTAGGCGCTGACGCCCTCGTTATTGACCTTGGCAGTGAAGTCAGGGGTCTTGCAGGTGAAGCAATTAGCCAACGCGTGGGGACGGCCGGTGCTGGTCACGTCCTCAACGGTGTAGTAATGCCCACGAGCACTGCCGTAGTACTTGTTGAAGGCCATTCCCTCATACACGGTGGCGATCATGGGATACTCTTCTACGTGATCAATGATCGCTTCGTTTTCTGCATTCTTCATATAGGATGCATAAACGTCCGGATAGGTCTGGGCCCAGTCGGCTGCTTTCACGACCGTAACGCCCGTGCCGGTTTCCACCTGCGTGGCAGCCTGGGCACAGGTGCACAGGGCCATGAGCGTCATGATTATCAAAGCCAGGATGAGGATTCTTTTCATGTTGAATTCCCCCCTTTTTTGTCAATGAGGTGAAGGCCGCACCCCATTGCATGGAATATCCATATTGACATTCCTTTGACATTATAAGATAATAGTCAAATAAAGTACGTTGCTTTTCCAACGAAATCAAGAGGACAGCATGGAAGAAATTTATTCTATTCTCAAGCAATGCCCGCTGTTTCAGGGCATAGACGAGGGGGACCTGTTTAAGCTGCTCAATTGCCTGCGGGTTCAGACCCATACCTTTGCCAAAGGCACGCCCATCCTGCAGCAGGATGAACCAGCGGGCGCCTTTGGGCTGCTTATCCGGGGGGAGGCGCAGATTGTTCATATCGATAGCTATGGGGCTCACTCGGTAATCGCCCACGTTCGCCCCAGAGAGCTTTTTGCAGAGGCCCTGGCCCTGTCGGGCAAGGAGCGGCTTCCCCTGGGGGTCTACGCCCTCAGCGACTGCCAGGTGCTGATGTTTAACTGCCGCCGAGTCCTAGCCGCCTGCCCCAGCCCCTGCAAAGCCCACGGCCAATTGATCCTGGCGCTTTTGAAGGAGGTGGCCGCCAAGAATCTACAGCTAACGCAGAAGCTGGAGATCGTGATGCAGCGCACCACCGAGGCGAAAATCATGGCCTACCTGTTTACTTGCCAACACCTGCAAAAGGCCAGCCGCTTCACCATTCCCTTTGATCGGCAGGGCCTGGCAGATTATCTGGGCGTTGAGCGCACCGCGCTTTCAGCTGTGCTCAGCCGCCTGCAAAAGGCAGGCCGCATCCGCTATCACAAAAATGAATTTGAACTCCTGTAAGCACAAAGAGGGCTTCCCGTGGTTCGGGAAGCCCTCAGGCCGTTAATCTCAGCCTTGTTAGTTGAGGTGGGGAATCTGTAAATAGTTGATCCACTCCAGCGCGGCGTCAAAAGGCAGCCGCAGATCGGCGGTGGCGGTATCAACGATCTGAAGCACCTCATCCAGAAAACTTAACAGCTCCGAGAAGTTGGAAAGGGGCGCAGGCTTCACCCCTTTGTCCCCTCGGTAATCCAGGCAGACGTTATACTCGCCGTGAGCCCGGTACAGGTAGGCCAGGTCCAGATAGCTGCTTACCGAATGCTTTTGGCCGTTTACAAGCACGTCGTAATTCCAGGTCAGGGATTGCTCCGGCAGCATCCGGTCACGCAGCCCAAGGTCGATAAAATCGCCAATTCGCTCATCGCGCTTTTCCTTGTACAGCTCATAAATCACGTCGTTAAGCTCGATTTTGGCAAAATTCCAGGCTGCTTCCTCACCGGCCAGCTTCAGGGCCTTGTGGTGCTGAATAAGCTGAATGATCTTGCGGGCCTGCTCCGGTGAAGGATTCCGGGTATATTTGTCCAGTTCTTTATCGATGATGAGATAGCTATTGATGATTAAAAGCTCCGCAGCATACATGACCCTTGCCGTATCGTGCTTGTCGGTGATGTTCCAGGCAGATTCAACGCCCATTTGCGCAAAGGCGGTGGTGAGGCTGAGGGCCGCGGTGATGAAGCTTGCCTTGCTCACGGCGGCAGAGGTCACCCCTTGAATGCCCAGCTTCGCAGCAATTTGGGGCAGCAGCTGCGCTCCGCTGAAAAGATCAAAAATGAACTCGCCTGCGGCATAAGCTGCGCCGGCCGTTTGGGCAGCTGCTTTGTCTGCAGCGATCTGGGCGGCCAGATCATCCAGATTGTTAGCGCCATCCAGCAGCGCTTGATCCATGGCAGCCTTCATCAGGTCGATATAGCGCCGCACGCCGCCCCGCTGCTGATCGGTCCAGTAGCCTTCATATGTCAGCATATCCTCCAGCATCCGAATATAGTCTTCGGAGCCGTTGGCCAGCACCAGCAGCAGGTTCAGCGCCTTTTGTTTTTCACGGCCGTATGACTGATAGGCGTCAGCCATTTTGTAGATAACAGCCCCTGCGGAAAGAACTGTGCCCCCAGCCTTGAGCGCCTTGGCCCGCTTAAGCATTGCCTGGTTTTTGCCCTGGGCTTTTTTGACGTTCAGATAAGCCCTTTCAAAGGCCTGCCCGGCCTCATCGTTAAGCAGCCCCTGGGCTTTGAGCGTTCGGTATACGTTATCCGCATCGCCGTCTTTGAAGCTGAGCACGACCTTTTGGGAGGTCGTCAGTTCAAGACCCATCTGCGCAAGGTCATCGGAGGTCAGCTTATTGGCCTTCACCAGCTCATCCAGGGCCTTGCGGCCTTCGCCGCCGCCCTTGCCAAAGGCTCTTTTGAGGTTTTCCGCTTCCGTATCGTTCAGGGGAATCTGCTTTTGCAGCCAGGGCTCCAAACAGGCTTCCTGCCACTTGCCCGCCAGCTGATTGGAGGCAAACAGGGCTTCCGCTGCCGCTTCCTCCGCTTCGGTGCTTTCGTCAATGGCTCGGGCGCTCTGCATGAGATTTTGTATGTAATAAACGCCCGTGTCGCACAAGACGTCTGTAAAGACCTGCTCGCCCCAGCCCTCAGCCTTTCCCGCAGCATAGCTTGTAAAGAGCGCGCCGATGTCCATCTTCAGGCCGGTCATGATCCCCTCATACATGGGGAACCAGTATTGGCTGTCTTCATAGTTATATTCCTCATCCAGCAGGCGGTTGAGCATCAGATAGCCGGAGTTGGTGTAATCATTGGGGGAATAGCCCAGTGACTGGTGGATCAGCGGCTTGCTGGGCGAAAGCCAGCGGTGGAACTCTGAATAGGCCTGATAATCATACACATCCAGATAGGCGATGCGATCCACAAAGGCCATGGCGGGATCCTTTTCCACGCTCAGGGCCAGCGCCGCGCCCTCCTGGGGCGCAGCTGAGGTATTATAAACCTGCATCTCCACCTGATAATCACCGGGTTTTTCGCTGAGACCCAGGGAGATGTCAGCCCGGCCATTTTTCAGGTTCTGGTTGGTGAGGGGCAGGCGGGTAATGATGTTTCCGTCGGCGCCGGTCACCAACATCGTGCCATGAGAGTCATCGGTGAAGGTGTGGGTGGTCCAGAGGATTTCCACGTTTTCGCCGTAGCCGTAAATGCCGTCGGGGCGAGTAGTATACAGCTGAAGCCCCGGCTGCTGGGGGCCCTGGATGACCGGCATCTGCATCATGCCCTCCGCCTCAACCCGGATGGGCGCGCTCATGCAGCGCTCAAACCCGGGGGCCGAGGGATCCGATCCATTGGCGCCGTAGGCGATAAACACGTACAGCCCCGGCTGTTGCAGAGGCACGCTGATATGGGCCCCTTCAAAAAACTGCTGGCTGCTGTCGGGTGAAACCACTTGCAGAGCCAGCATGGGGCTATTGACGCCGGTGAGGGTAAAATGCAGGCTTTCCCCCACGCGGGCCTCCCCCGTATAGCTGGCGGATACCTGGGGCTTGGGAGCAGCCAGGGCAGGCAGGGGCAGGATAGACAGGCATAAAATGATGGCGATCAGTTGTTTCATCTATATCACCTTCTGGGGCTAATGGCACCAGTATATGCGCAGAAAAAGCGGCCTGTCAAGAACAGGCCGCTTAGGCGTCAGCTTAGTAGTTCTGGGCATCCAATTCGTAGTAAGACTTGGGATGCTTGCAGGCGGGGCACAGATCAGGAGCCTCCAGGCCCTCATGAACATAACCGCAGTTGCGGCAGCGCCAGCGCACGGGGGTATCCCGCTTAAAGACCTGGCCCTTTTCGATGTTCTCCATCAGCTTGCGATAGCGCTTCTCATGCTCTTCTTCCACCTCAGCCACCTCTTCAAAGGCGATGGCCAGTTCCTCAAAGCCCTCCCGGTGAGCCGTTTCAGCAAACTCTTTGTACATCTGAGTCCACTCGTAGTTTTCACCGGCAGCTGCCCGGGCCAGGTTCTTAAGGGTGTCCCCTTCCTGCTTGCCGGAGGAGAAACCATCCAGCGCCCGCAGCCAAAGCTTGGCGTGCTCCTTTTCGTTTTCAGCAGTTTCCAGGAAGATCGCAGCGATCTGCTCATAGCCTTCCTTCTTGGCAGCGCTGGCAAAGAACGAATACTTGTTGCGAGCTTCGCTCTCACCAGTGAAGGCGGTCATCAAATTCTTCTCAGTCTGAGTTCCCCACAAATTCTTCATGAGAGTTTCCTCCTTTGCGTTTTTCCTTGGCTGACTATATTATACCCACGCTAGAGCCCGGTGAATCATCAATAATAAACCGGCAGGAAAGAAATGACAACAGAAAACACCATCAGCGCCGCCAGCACCATGCACACGATGCGGATCATCAGCGTCTTTTTATCGGTTTTCTTTGATTTGCTCATCGTTTTAGCTCCTTTAAATTAGTTTGAGTGCTGCTTATGATAGCACCAATGACGCCTTCACGGCTTATGCGTTTTGATTTTTAACCACTCGGATGGCCTGAACCCGGCGCTTATCCATACGCACCACATCCACATGGAGATCGTCTAGGTCGAAGCCCTGGCCCTCCTTGGGGATACAGTCCATTTCCTCAGCGATCCAGCCGCCCACGGTATCCGCCTCATACTCCTTGTGGATCTCAAACAGTTCCAGCACATCCTCCAGGTTGGCGCCGCCGTCAATGATCCAGGAGCCGTCGGCCTGCTGATGGATCTCAACGGTCACATCGTCGTGCTCGTCAAAGATCTCGCCCACCAATTCCTCCAATACGTCCTCCATGGTAACGATGCCCATGGTGCCCCCAAATTCATCCAGCACCACAGCCATATGGGTCTTTTGCGCCTTAAGCAGCTGCAAAAGCCGCGAGATGGGCAGGGTGGGGGGCGCGTAAACCGCCATCTTCATTACCTGGCGGATGTCCTTCACGCCCCGATGCATGGCATCGTAGAAGTCCTTTTCGTGGAGGATGCCCACGATGTTATCCATGCTGTCGTGATACACGGGCAGACGGGAGTAGCCATTTTGGCGGAAAACCTCCTCCGCCTCCTGCATGGTAGCGGTATCCTCCAGGCCGGTAATGTCCACCCGGGGGGTGAGGATGTCCTGCACGTCCAGATCGTTGAACTCAATGGCAGAGCGGATCAATTCGCCCTCATGGGCATCCATATCGCCCTCGGACTGAGCCTCGTCCACCAGCGTCATCAGTTCTTCTTCGATGATGGACTCCTCTTCCTGAGGCTTGAAAACCTTGCTCAAAAGCTTCTTCCACTGGGTAAAGAGGAAGTTTACCGGCAAAAGCACCTTGGCGATGGCGCCGATCAGAGGGGCAGCGAACATGGCAAAGGCCTCAGGCGACTCCTTCGCCAATGACTTGGGAGAAATCTCCCCAAACACCAATACCACAATGGTCATCACCACCGTGGAAACGGTGACGCCGTTATTTCCCAACAGGTTTGTAAACAGCACCGTAGCCACAGAGGTGCCCAGAATGTTTACAATATTATTGCCGATGAGGATAGTGGTCAAAAGCTTATCATAATCCTCGCTCATACGCAGAGCCCGTTCCGCTCGGCGGTTGCCATCCCCAGCCATGGCCTTTAAGCGGATGCGGTTAAAGGTGGAAAAGGCTGTTTCCGTAGCCGAAAAAAAGGCGCTCAAAACAACGCAGGTCAGGGCAATAACAATCAAGGGTAAGTTTCCGTCCATGGTGGATCGATTCGCTCGCTTTCTGTGTTAAAGTTATTTTTTAACGTAAAAAGAACATGACCCCAGGCCTCAGCGCCTGTGTCCATGCTCCGTAGGATATGGGGTTGTTTGCCGAGCCGTGATCGGTTCGGGCAAGGGGGGTTCATCCAAAAGGGCACACCTCTTTCATTTGATACCGGTTGCTATTATAGCATACTGCCCATAAGATTGCAACACTTCGCCATTTTAGCAATTGTGAGGAGGCTTTCGGCGTGCTATACTGAACACAGCATCTGCCACAAGGAGGTATCGCCATGCGGATACCCGGTCTGTTCGATCAGCATACCCACGGGGCCATGGGCATTGATTTTTCCGGCTGCACGGCAGCGGAAGCCCTCCAGCTGCGAGGTTTTTATTTAAGCCACGGCGTCACGGCCTTTCTGCCCACCCTATGCACCCTTTCCGAAGCGGAAACGTTCAAGGCTATCGAAACCCTGGTGCAGGCCATTGAAACTCAAAAAGGGCCCGGCGCCTGGATGGCTGGGATCCATTTGGAGGGTCCCTGCCTAAGCAGCATATTCAAGGGCGCCCAAAATGAAGCCTATTTAAGGCGCCCCCAGCTCCCGCTTTTGCAGGCGCTGCTATCGGCGGGCAAGGGTCATATCAAGCTGGTCACCCTCGCCCCGGAGCTGGAGGGGGGCTTGGAGGCTGTGCGCTTTCTTCGTGCAAGGGGCGTGGCGGTAAACATTGGTCACAGCAACGCCACCTTTGCTCAAACCTGGGCTGCCATGGAGGCGGGAGCTGTGTGCGTCTCCCATTTCATGAACGGGATGCGCCCCTTCCATCATCATGAACCGGGAATCATCGGCGCTGCCTTTTTGCATCCTCAGGCCAAAGCAGAGCAAATCTGCGACGGCCTTCACCTAGCGCCGGAGACCTTGCGGCTGAACCTGAAGGTAATGGGCAGGGAAAAGCTCATCTTGGTGTCTGATTCGGTGGCTGTGGCAGGCCTTGAACCCGGCCAGTATGTCATTCCCTGCTTTGGGGAGCCGGTGAACCTGTTGCCCAACGGCGACGCCCGCCTGGCCTACTGCGACAGCCGAGCCGGCAGCACCCTGACCCTGGAAAGGGCCGTGTGGAACCTGGCCAAATTCACCGGTCTTTCCGTGGCGGAAGCTGCCCAGTGCGCCAGCGACCATCCCAAGGCCTATGTGGGCATCCAGCAGGATGCTTGGGTGGACTTGAGCGACGAGGGCAAGGTGCTGGCCGTTTGGATGGATGGGCAACAGGTCTATCAGGAGGGGTAAGCATGGCTTTCGATTTTAAAAAGGAGTATAAAGAATTTTATCTGCCCAAGGCAGCTCCCCAAATCGTTGAAGTGCCCAAGGCCAATTATATCGCGGTGAGGGGCCAAGGGGATCCTAATGCAAAGGACGGCGCTTATCAAAAGGCCATCAGCGTTCTGTACGCCATTGCCTACACCCTCAAAATGAGCTATAAAACGGATCGGCGTATCGAAGGCTTTTACGATTACGTGGTGCCTCCCCTGGAGGGGTTCTGGCAGCAGAACGGCCCGGGCATGGACTATGCCCGCAAGGATGCCTTTCAATGGATCAGCGTGATCCGCTTACCGGAGTTCATTACCCCTGCCGATTTTGACTGGGCTGTGACTGCCGCCTCTAAAAAGAAAAAGATAGACTGCTCCTGCGCGGAGTTTCTCACCGTTGCGGAAGGGCTGTGCGTTCAGATCATGCACCTGGGGCCCTTTGACGAGGAGCCCCGCTCTGTGGCCCTGATGAACGAATACCTGGCTGCCAAGGGCTATGCAAACGATTTTTCCAACGAACGCCAGCACCACGAAATCTACCTTTCCGATGCCCGGACAGTTCCGCCGGAAAAGTGGAAAACGGTGATACGGCATCCCATTAAAAAATGCGAC
>JAFUPO010000162.1 GCA_017481185.1 Clostridia bacterium
AGCAGCGCGCCTGCGATGAGCGAGGGCGTCATCATGGGCAGGGTCACGGTGAAGAGGGTTTTGAGGGGGGAAGCGCCGGAAATGCGGCTGGCCTCCTCCAGGGAGGGATCCATCTTCTCCATGGCGCGGGAGATGGTAATGAAGGCGTAGGGATAGTAGAAGGTGGTAAGCACCCAAACCAGGCCGCCCAAAGAATAAATGTTCAGGGGGCCAGGGGTGTCGCCCATACCAAAGAGGCCCCGTAGGAACACGTTGATGGTGCCCACGTTGGGGTTCAAAAGCCGCAGCCAGGCCATAGCGCCCAGGTAGGGGGGCACCATGTAGGTAAGCACGAACAGCGCGCGGAAAAACTTGCGGCCATACATATTGGTGCGGCCCACCAGCCAAGCCAGGGGGAAGGCCAGCAGAGTGCCCAGCACCATGGTGGCGCCAGCGGCAATCAGGGTGTTGACCAGAGCGCCTTGGTTCATGGGATAGGTGTACAGGCGTTCAAAGGTTTCAAAGGTGAAGGTGCCCTCGGGGAAGAAGGCGGTGATCACCAGGTAGATCATGGGCATGACCTGGAACAGCAGCATAAAGTCGATAATGGCCAGGATCACCAGCCACTTAAAGTTCATCTGCCAGCTGCCATCTGCCTTCAGCAGGAAGAAGAGGATCAGCACATCCACCAGGATGGTGATGCCTACCAGCACCGCGGTCTTGGTGTTTGACAAAAGAATCTGGGTAAAGAAATTGATCTCACCCTTTTCAGCCATCTGATAAGCAACAAATCGAGGCTCCGCCGTGCGGACGGCCTTCTTTAAATTATTGATGGTATCCTTGGGCAGATAGTCGCCCTCTTCATCGGCAGCGGTCAGGAAGAACTGCATCGCCGTACCGGCCTTCTCCAGGCCTTCTTCCTTCTTGGTTGCTTCAACCACTACCTCAGGCAATACGGCCTGGTCATCCAAAATGGCGGGCAGGATCTGATCGCGGAAGGCTTCCCGCTCCTCAGCACCAAAGGCCGCCAGAACTTTCTTTTCTTTGGAGGAAACCTTGGGGCCGTCCATGGCATAGGACACCGCCAACAGCTTCATCAGCGTCGCTTCCTTATCAGAAGCGCCGTTCAGGATGCTGTCTACCAACGCTGTCCGGTCTTCCTTGGCTTCACCGGACCAATTGGCAACCAGCAATTCACGCACCTTGGCGTTAACCCCCTCGCGGGTTTGGGCATCCAGCTTATTCAGATAGGGCAGGATGTCGTTTTGATAGAACTTATCCAATTCAGGGGACAACTCATAGAGGATCCCATAAGCGCCTTCCTGGTCAAAGCCGGAGGCGGCAAACTGCCCCATGCCCCAAACGCCAGCCCAGATCAGCGCGGCGCCCAGCAAAAGCACGAACAGCAAAACGAGCTTGCAGCGAAGCTCACCGGGATTTCGGGTCTGAAGATCTCTTTGTACCTGCATTCAAGTACACTCCTCGTATAGGAGCCCAGCTCCAATTGGTTTTTCATAGGGATTGGGGGAAGCTGTCCGTGGGCAGCTTCCCCCAGAAATTATCAAGGGTTTATAAAGCTTTCAGAGATTACTGAACGGTAACGCGCTCCTGGAACTCAGCACGCAGGGTTTCGATCTCCTGATAGCAGCGCACCCAATCCACGCCCATGTCATTCTCGATGACCTTTTCGGAGGCGATGGAGTCATAGGGGATCTCGGGGAAGTTCTCAACCACAGAGTGCATATAGCCCTGCACGATGTAGCCCTGACCCTCGTCAGACAGCAGCCAGGAAGCGATGGCTTCGCAAGCTTCGGTGTTCACGTTGGCAGACTTTTCTTCAGCCACGATCATCACAGCAGAGGGAATCACGATGTTGCCGTCTTCGGGATAGATGCAAGCCAGCTTGGAGCCCTTTTCCTTGCGGTTCTGCAGGATGGACTCTTCCAGAATCATGATCACGTCGCACTCGCCGGTTTCCAGCTTAGCCTGGGCGGTGGAGCCAGACTCGATCATCACGCCATTGGCGCCCAGAGCATCGAAGTATTCAAAGCCATACTTCTCAGACAAAGCGGCGATGGAGGCCAGAGCAGTACCGGAGGTCAGGGGGTTGGACATGGAGATGCGGCCCTTCAGAGCGGGATCCTCAGCGAACTCCTTGAAGGTCTTGGGCAGCTCGTCGGGAGTCTTCAGCTCGGGGTTGTAGGCCAGAACCATGTTGGACACGCGCACGGGATACCAGTAGCCCTCTTCGTCATAGGGGAAGCGGAGCTTATCGGCATCTTCATACTCGAAAGCGTGGAGCCATTCGCCTTCCTTCAGCTCAAGGCAGTAGGAGGGGTCAGCCACCAGCAGCATATCGCAGCCCAGGGTGCCGGTTTCCATTTCGCCAGCAACCTTGTTCTGCAGAGAACCGGTGCCGCCGTAGAAGAAGAAGGAGCCTTCGTTGCCGGGAACCAGGTTCGGGAATTCTTCCTTCAGCTTCTCGTCCATCATGTCGATAACAAACTGATACATAGAGGTGTAGATCATCACGGTGCCAGACACGTCTTCATTGACGGCCAGAGCGCTGGGGACCATGCTCATCAGCATGATGGCACACAAAACCAGGGACAGAAGTTTCTTCATTTGGGGTAGCCTCCTTTTGTTTTATATCATCACCGGTACGACTACCGGCGAGGGTATCATTTGAAAGTTTTCACCATTTTTGTATACAACAACTATATCATAAATTCCTTGCGATGTAAAGTTAGGTTGACACATTTTCTCAAACGTTTGCAGAGATTTTTTACCATTTTAAGGCTAATTTTTTGTGTTTTTTGGTTTGAATCGAAGGGTATCGAACCAGCTTGGGCTCTTTGCAGCTGCAAAAGGGAGGGGCCAAAGCCCCTCCCTTCAAGCCGCCCGCTATCCTCTTTTCGCTTCCTTCCAGCGCTGAAGACGCTTCTGGCCTTCCTTTTGCAAAACCTCGTTAAAGCCCATCAGTGCATCGGTAAATTGTTTAAGCGCCGCATCATCCACCCCGCTTAGGGCTTCAAAAAAGCCTGCAAACAATTTTTCGTTGACCCGCTCTTTTTTCTCTGCGTAAACTTCCAAAGCTCGAGCCGTTGGGCGCAGCAGCACATTTTTATGATTGTTTTCCCGCTGATATTTTTCCACAAGCCCATAGGAAGCCAACAGCTTAATGGTTTTTGAAAAGCTGCTCTGGGGTAGGCCCAGTGCAACCGAAATATCATTCATGCAGGCCGTATCCTCAGGGTGTTCAATAATATATTCCATGATCTGCCACTCGTTGGGTGTGAGCCAAATCCCTTCCACTACCGGATCCTTCACACCAACGACCTGCATATTGATGTTGGTGTGCTGCACCAGCGCCTTCACCAACTCGCGATATCTGCCCATCCAGGATAAGCTCAATACGATCACCTACCGAATTATTACCTTTCCAATATACTACATTCTTGCGCAAAAAACCATATGCAATTGGCATGAAACTTGCTGTCGATTTTTGTCTTGACAAATACATTCTTTGTGATGTATTCTCTAGAATAGATTTTAAAAACAAAACACCGATGAAAGGAGGCCCGTATTCGTTTTCTTATGTTGGCTTGCCAATCCAAATTGATGTGAGGAGGGGACTCCATGAAAACCAA
>JAFUPO010000163.1 GCA_017481185.1 Clostridia bacterium
GATGACGACGAATACTTCAAGCAGATGAAGGTTCGCATGACCGGCGGCCTGCCTGACATCATGTATCTGCAGACCCGCTTCTTCCCCACCTTCAAGAGCAAGATGGTGGACCTGAGCGATCTGGAAGCGACTAAGAACAACGTGATGGCTGAGTCCTACGCGGTAGACGGCGTGGTGCTGGGCATCCCCGAGAAGCGCTCTGAAGACTATGTGTTCTACTGGGCTGACAAGTTTGAGGCTGCGGGCGTGGCTGTTCCCAAGACCTGGGAAGACTTTGTGGCTGCCTGCGAAAAGCTCCAGGCCTATTATGGTGAGACCGATCCCAACTTCGCCGCCATCGCCGTGGGCGTGAAGGATGCCTGGCCCATCTACCCCTTCATGGAGTACGCTCCCGCCTCCTTCAGCGGCAACGGCACCTACTGGGATCTGATGGCCACTCAGGATGCTCCCTTTGCTGAGGGCACCGAGATCCGCAAGGCCTATACCAAGATCTATGATCTGCTGCAGCGCGGTGTGCTGGGCAGCGACCCTCTGGGCATCGGCTATGACCAGGCTCTGAGCCTCTTCCTCACCGGCAGCGCCACCATGATGGCTGACAACTCCATGGGTTTGGCCAAGATTAAGAACAGCGGCGTGGATCTGACCAACCTGAAGACCTTCTATATGCCCTACACCACCGAAGACGGCACCTTTAACCATATCGTGCAGGGCGACTTCTTCATGGGCGTGACCAACACCTCTGAAAACGTTGAACTGGCCAAAGCCTTTGTTGAGTTCTTCTTCTCCGAAGACTGGTATCCGGATTACATCAGCCGTTTGGCCAGCGACAGCACCATGGCCACCGTGCACAAGGACAAGGATCCCTACATGGTGTACGCTGATCAGGAGCAGCCTGAACTGAACGTGGTAGGCTACATTGGCGGCGGCGACTATTACACCGCTATCGTAAACGAGAGCAAGTGGGACTATTGCAAGCTGGGCGCCGAAATGCTCATGGAAGGCTTCGATCTGGAAGCTGCTTTCGACAAGCTGGATGCCGACTGGGCTGCCGCTCGCGAAAAGCTGGGCATGAAGTAATTTCCCCAGGAGAAAAACGCTTATGAAGACGATCAGTCAAAATAGGAATCGGTTTATCTTCATCAGCCTTATCGTGCCGATGATCCTGCTGTTCCTGTTTGTAGTATACCCTTCCATTGATCTGATCGCCATGAGCTTTACCAGTTGGGATGGCGTTTCCCCACACCGTGAGTTTAACGGTGTGGGGAATTACGTTGAGCTGTTTACCAGCTCGCCGGATCTTTGGCTTTCCTTGCGTAATAACCTCATTTACCTGCTGGTGCACATGGTGATAATGCCTTTTGAGCTGTCCATTGCGGCCATGCTCAATACCAAATTTAAAGGCGCCAATTTTATTAAAACCATCGCGTTTTTGCCCTTTATCATCAATGGCGCGGGTATGTCCTACGCTTTCTCCTACTTCTTCTCGCCCATCAACGGCGGTTTTAATCAGATTTTGACCAGCCTTGGGCTTCAGGGGTGGATCCAGAAATGGCTCTCTGACCCCAATGTGGTTAACTATGTGCTGGCCTTTGTTTCTGTTTGGCGTTTCTTCGGCTACCACATCGTTTTATTCTCCACGGGTTTGAAGAGCATCTCCACCGATGTGATGGAAGCCTCACGAATCGATGGCGCCAACGCCTTGCAGCAACTGTGGTATATTCAGTTACCCTCTATGCGCTTGGTGTTCAGCTTCGTTTTGTTTGACTGCATCCGCGGCACCCTGCAATGCTTCGACATCCCCTTCATCATGACCAATGGCGGACCGGGCTATGCCTCCTCCACCTTCACCCTCTACACCATTGACACGGCCTTTAAGTACAACAGCTTTGGCATGGCTGCCACCATGTCCGTGGCCATCATGGTGATCGTGGTGCTGGTCTATGGGGCGCAGAACCTGCTGCTTAAGAAAGTCGTAAAGGAGTAAGCGCTATGCACGATCACATCAAACGGGCGCTGATTCTCTGCGTCAAATATCTGGTCTCCATTGCGATCCTGGCTGTGGTGCTGGGGCCCATTCTGGTCACCGTGTTCACCTCGGTCAAGACCCAAGCTCATATGGCTACCACCTTTCCCCTCTCCCTGCCCCCAGCGGAGGAGATCACCTGGGCCAACTATAACAAGGTGCTGGGAGCAAAGCAGCTGGGCTATGCCATTAACAACACCTCCATCATTCTGGTGGTTAGCGTGTTTTTCAATGTGCTGCTGGGCTCGGTCACTGCCTACTGCTTGCAACGTTTCCAGTTCAAGGGGCGCGCCTTTGTGATGGGCTGCTTCTATCTGGGAATGTTGGTGCCTACCTTTGTGGTGGAGATCGCCCGTTTTAGGGTTATCCACACCGTTGGGCTGTACAACAGCCTGGGGGCTCCTATCATCATCTACGTAGCTTCGGATCTGATGCAATTGTATCTGTATATGCAGTTCGTCAGCAAGATTCCTAAAGCCCTGGATGAAAGCGCGCTCATTGACGGCTGCGGCCACTTTGGCATCTTCTACCGGATTATTTTTCCCCTGTTGATGCCGGCCACCGCCACGGTTGTGATTATCAAGATCGTCAATATCATCAATGATATGTACGTTCCCTATTTGTATATGCCCAAGACGAAATTGAAAACCATGACCACCTTCTTAATGAGCTACGCCAGCGCCCAGCAGGGCTCCTGGCCCACCCTGGCTGCCGCTATTGTCGTGGTGCTGATCCCGCCCCTGATTTTGTATGTATTCTTCCACCGTCAGATCACCGAGGGGCTTTCCGCCGGTGCGACGAAGGAATAAGGAGGTTTATTCCATGAGCGATTTTATGTCCTATGATCCCTGGTCCAACATCAAAACCCGCAACGGCTATGCTGGCGACGAAATGGTCGCCATGCTGCAAAAGGCCATCCGCCGCGGCAAGGAGGAGGATGCCCTCCACGCTGCCTATGAAATGTACGTCACCAGCCCCCAGTTTGAAGAAAAGCTCTGGCGCCGCCTTTTGTGCATCAGCGTTGAAGACATCGGCTTCGGCAACCCCGAGGCGCCCAATCTGGTATATACCCTGTTCAAAATGCGCCAGGAGTTCCCCTACAACGATGGTGATCGCCCCATGTTCTTCGTTCATGCCATTCGCTATCTGTGCCGCCAGCCCAAGGAGCGCTCCAGCGACCATGTGAAGAATCTGCTCAACGATGAGTTTGCCAAGGGCGCCAAGTTTGAAGTGCCTGACTATGCTTTGGATATGCATACCCGCCGCGGCCGCGCCATGGGCCGGGATGTGTACCATTTCCTCACCGTTGCCAGCCGCGTGGAGCCTGAATTCGAGATGGAAGGCAACAAGGAGATCTTTGAAAAATACAAGGCTCTCCTTGAGAGCGAAAACAACGAACCCAAGGATCCCAACGCTTTTGAGTTCAACACCTGGCAGTATTGATACACACAAGCCGCCTTCTATCAAGGAAGGCGGCTTTTAGCTGTCTCTTAGCCAAAAGAAGGAATTGTAGCTGCACATAGAGAATTAATAAAGGTTAGCAATCCCATGTATTTGCAGATTCTCTCCAGAAAGGTCGTTGAACATGGCATCGTATAACGATATCGGAATTGATCTTGGCACCTCCAACGTGCTCATTTATATGAAGGGCAAGGGGATCGTTCTTCGTGAGCCTGCGGTGGTGGCCATCGACCGGGACAGCCGGGATGTGCTGGCCGTTGGTGAGGATGCCCGCCGCATGGTGGGGCGAACCCCCTCCAGCATCCTGGCCATTCGTCCCTTGAAGCAGGGCGTCATTTCCGATTTTGAATTAGCCAGCGCCATGCTGCGCTACTTTGTGGTCAAGGTGGTGGGCAAGCGGCTCTTCAACCGCCCCCGGGCCATTATTTCCCTGCCCACCGGCGTTAACGAGGTGGAAAAGCGTTCCATCATCTCCACCATGTTCGACGCCGGTATGCGCCGCACCCAGCTGCTTGAAAAGCCCATTGCAGCCGCCCTGGGTTCAGGCTTGCCCATTGACGAGGCCTATGGCACCATGATTGTGGATGTGGGCGCAGGCGTCACTGATGTGGCTGTGCTTTCCGTGGGCCAGGCGGTTGTAGCTGACTGCACCAAGGTCGGCGGCGATATGTTTGACGACGCTATCATCCGCCATCTGCGCCGCAAGCACAACTTTCTCATTGGCGAGCGCACGGCAGAAGAATTGAAGATCAATATTGGCTCCGCCATTCCCCGGCCTGAAAACCTTTATCTGGAGGTCACCGGCCGCAACCTGCTTACTGGGCTTCCCAAAACCATGCGCGTCACCTCCGATGAAATCACCGAGGCGTTGGATGAGCCGCTCCAGGCCTTTATTGAGAGCATCCATGCAGTGCTGGAGCGCACCCCCGCCGAGCTGGCAGCCGATATTTTTGAAAACGGCATCTTCTTCACCGGCGGCGGCAGCGAGCTGCCTGGCCTGTGTGAGGCCGTTTCCGAGGCCTTGAAGGTGCCCTGCACCTGTGCCGATGATCCGCAGACCAGCATTGTCATGGGCTGCGGCATGGCCCTTGAGGATCCCATGCTGGGCCGTTTCCTGGACGACGGCCGCCGCCGCTTCATGGGGCGGTAAGGGGC
>JAFUPO010000164.1 GCA_017481185.1 Clostridia bacterium
CCAGATTACCACGCTGATCCCCATGACGGATCTCTATTTAAATGAAGAAACCCTGGAAATGAAATCTGGCGACACCTTTCAGGCGGCTTACGCCTATGAACCCTTGGACGCCACCGATCGGCCCATGCTTTGGCAAAGCGGCAACCCCACGGTGGCTACCGTGGATGAAAAGGGCTTGATCACCGCCAGGCAGGCTGGCAACACCGCCGTAACCGTTCAGAGCCCGGATAAGGCCAAGCTGAACGACACCATTCTGATCACTGTGACCCAAAACGCCGGCTCTTTGACCCTAAAGCCCGAGACCCTGACCATCGGCGTGGGTGAAACCAAGCGCCTTCACGGCGTCATCACCCCCCGAAACGCTGATAATAACCTGATTTGGCAAACCAGCGACGAATCCGTGGCCAGCTTGGCCCCCACCCGGGCCACCTGTATGCTCACCGCTAACAAGCCCGGCGCCTGCGTGATTACCGTAACCAGCCCGGATGGGAGCCTTACCTCTCAGTGCACGGTCACGGTGGAATGATTCGGCTCCCTGAACCGTTAATTATTAAGAACCCTGCAAGGAGCTTATTAAGGCATGAAAACTGGCTTATCCCGGATTACCCTTGCACTGCTGATTGTGCTCTTGATCGTGACCCTGGGCCTGGGCGCAGCCCTTGTGCAGATTGTGAACCAGGCCATCATTGAAGCCCGCACCACCCCCACGCCCCTGCCCGTGATGCCCAATGTGCTGGCCGTGACCCCCGACCCCAACGCCCCCACCCAGGAGCCCCTTCTGCGCACCGGCACCCTGGGGGATGAGGTCACAAAGCTCCAGCGGCGGCTGGCTGAACTGGGCTATTACGTCGGCCTTGTGGAGGGGCAGTTTGTCCCCGGCAACAAGGAAGCGGTGATCCTCTTCCAGCAGGCCCACGGCCTCACCGCCGACGGCGTGGTGGGCCCCGCCACCAAGGAGCTGCTCTACTCCGGCCAGGCGTTCAGGTATGTAAGTGAATAATAATGCGAGAACCTCTTTCTTTTCACGAGAAAAGAAAGAGGTTCTCGCGCTCTCCAGAAAGAAAAGCGATTTTTATCTAATATAAAATGATGGTTTTCTTTGGGTGAGAGCACGAGAGAGGGTCTTTCTTTTGCAAAAGAAAGACCCTCTCTCGCATATATCTACGCGCCCTTCAATCCCCCAGGGTGGGCTTTAAGAAGGACAGGAGCACCGACAGACGGTGCTTTTTGTAAAGGCCTGCATGAACAAAAAGGGCCTTGTAGTGGCGGTAAAGGTGTGCCTTATCCCGGATGGACTGAATGGGATGGCGCAGCACCTTGCGGGTAAAGCCCATGGTGAGCCCATCCACATTGCGGTGATAGTCGTATACCGGCTCCTCCGCCACCACAGCCCGGGCGATGTAGCGGTAATAATGGGTGTTGAACACAAAATCCTCGCTCCAGGCCATGCCTGCATCAAAAGAAAGGCTGTTTTCCTGAATGATGCGGCGGCAGTAGAGCTTGTTCCACAAAACGGAGTAATAAAAGCTATTGGGATATTGGCGATAGAAATCCAGAAAATCCCGCTGCTGGAGCTTGCCCTGGCATTTCAATTCACCATGAACCTTGCGAAAGCTGCCTGCCAGCACCTCGGTATAAGGGGCGATGACCAGGTCTGCCTGGTTATTTTCCATGGCCTCAGCCATCAGGCGGATGGAGCCGGGGGGCAGGGCATCATCAGCGTCCACAAAGCGGATGTACTCCCCCTGGGCCTTTCCCAAGGCCAGGTTGCGGGCGGCTGAAACGCCGCTGTTGGGCTGAGAAAACACCTTCAGCCGTTCATCCCAGCGGGCATAGCGCTGAAGGGTCTCCAGGCTCTGATCGGTGCTGCCATCGTTCACCGCCAGGATTTCAAGGTTCTCATAATCCTGGCCAAGAATACTGTCAAGGCACCGGGCCAGATCCTTCTGGGCATTAAAAACAGGGAGGATGACGCTGACCATTTTCGTCACGCTTCATCCCCCCTTGCTGTGCATTGATACCTAAATGTATCATGTTCGCCAGGAAAGGTCAAGTTACTTCAATAATTCCTCCGTCAATTGCAGAACCCGGGGAGCGATCTTCTCCCGCTCCCGCCTGGTGATGCGGCTATACAGGGGATAAGCGCAGGCCACCCCGGCGATACCCACAAGGCCAATGATAACCCCCGGGATCAACCAGGCGCCGCCCCAGACCATTACGCCGCTCATGCCCAGGCCCAGCACCAGGGCGCTGAGGATGCCCACTGCCAGGGAAACCGTGGTCCCCTTGCGGGCAGCGCTTTCATCCAAGCGGCGCAAGAGAGCCATCTTATCCTCCTGGGGCGGCAAATACTTTTTACGAATAGCCTTGATTTCCTCCTGCTGCTTGGCAGAGTAGGTATATTGAAACTTTTCACTCATTGCATTGCTTCTCCTTGTTTTAATGCCCGGTGGGCCCGCTTGAGCATAACCACCGCGATCCACAAAACCGACAGGCACACCGCCAAGCCGGTCAGCCCGGTCATCAGCCGTCTAAAATCCTCCTGCCCCGGCTGGCCAAACTGGCTCAAAAGAGCTGTTTCCAGCGCCAGGAGGGATACCAGGGCTGCCACCAGGCTAACAGACCGGGCCGCCGCCTCAACAGGGCTGTTTTGCCGCTTGACCCGCACAGCGCTATATATGGCGCTGATCACCGAATAAAAGGTATAGGCTGCCACAGCGTAGACCATCAGGCCCGGATATTCAAATCCATCGCCCCGGCGCACCACCAGATACACCACCACCGCCAGCGCCTGGTTCATCAAAAGCAGGATGCACCCGCACAGGCGGCAGCGCCGCCACTGGGCCAGCCTGTCCTCCCGATCCGCTTGGGCCAGGGCGAATTTCAGCCCAGCCAGCAAAAAATAGTAGCCTGCCAGGGAAATGAACCATACGGACTCATGCAAAATGCCCGTAACCAACTTCACCGCCGCATAGACCAGATTGATCCCCAGGCCCAGATACAGCTCCGCTTTCAAAAGATTTTGCGGAGCCACGCGGCTCCTTGCCTGAGCTGCCCTTTGAATTAGGGGATTGCTGCGGAGGCAGCGAACCATTTGCGGGGCGCTTGCGCATACCACTGCCAGGGCGTAGGCAGAGGCGGCATAGCTCAGGTAGCCCAGCAGGGTCTCCTCCTTGCCGGCTGCAAATACGTAGATCACCAGCCCGAAGGCGGGCAGCCCCAGGGCCAGGGCCCAGCCTGGCGGCCACACAAACAGCCGCCGCAGCGCCTTGTTAAGCCTGTGCATCTGCGACCCTCCTGATCTTCACCGTAAAGCGAGATCCCTTGCCCGCCTCGCTTTCAACGGCAATGTCGCCGCCTACGATGTCCACCACCCGCTTAACCAGCGCCAGGCCCAGGCCGTTGCCTTGGGTGGTATGGGAGGCGTCTCCCTGATAGAACTTTTCAAACAAGTGCTTGCCCACCTGGGGGCCGAAGCCGCAGCCCGTATCCCAAACCTCCACCCAGGCGTTTTCCCCCTGGGTGGAAAGGGAAAGGCCCACCGTGCCGCCGGGGCCGGTAAACTTCAGCGCGTTGGAAAACAGGTTGTTCCACACCAGGCTTAAAAGCTCCGGATCCCCCTCCACCTGCACGCTTTCTGCCAGCTCCGTTTGGATATGGATGCCCTTTTCTTCCCACAGCTCCTCAAAGGCCAGAAGGCACTGGCAAAGCTGCTCGCCCAGGTCAAAGGTTTCCCTTTGGGGAAAGAGCTGCTGGTTCTCCAGTTTATTGAGCTTTAAAATATTGGTGATGAGGCTGGCCAGCCGTCGGGCGGCCTGGGAGATGCCGCGGGCATACTGCTGCCGCTCCTGATCCGTGAGGCCCGGCTCCATCAGTAAGGTGGCATCATTTTGGATTACCGCCAGAGGCGTTTTTAATTCGTGGCTTACATTGGCGATAAAATCCGTTCGCAGGGTCTCGGTGCCGGAAAGCTCCTGAGCCATGCGGTTAAAACATTCAGCAATCTGCCGAAAGCCATCCTGCTTATCCAGGCTGCGAATGGGGGGGATCCGCACAGAAAAATCCCCCTGCATAAACTTATCGGCTGCCTCCAAAATTTGCTTCACAGGCCGCTCCACCATCCATTTGCGCCGCAAACTGTCGATGAGGCCAAGGGCGGCGGTGAGGATGATCACGTTCACAAAGGTCAGTTTGGCGGCGACTTCAATATCCTGCTGGGTAAAGGTGAGCCCCATGACCTTT
Organism: Clostridia bacterium; assembly: GCA_017481185.1. The sequence continues at coordinate 4,243 of JAFUPO010000164.1, forward strand.
TGTATACTGGAGATAAACAGCAGCATACAGCAGGTGACCATAAAGCCCACCAGCAAAAAGAACTGCACATACCTTTGCAAATGATAAAGGAACCGGCCGATCTTTTCTTCTCTCATTTCAGCACCGCCTTGTAGCCCAGCCCGTGAACGGTAACGATCTCAAAATCCTGGCAGGCGGAAAACTTATCCCGCAGTTTGGTGATGTACACATCCACCGTGCGCAGGCTGGAGGAGGTTTCAGCGCTCCAGAATTCATCCATCAGCTGGGAGCGTGTAAAGGTTTTTTTAGGATAAGAAAGGAGCTTATACAAAAGGTTGAACTCCCGCACCGTGAGAGGGATCTCCTCGTCGCTCAGATAAGCGGCCCGCTCGTCGGCGTCCATGCGCAGGCTGCCCACCTGCAATTGGCGGCTGGCGGCGATTTTCGCCCGCCTCAAAAGCGCCCCGATGCGCAGGGCCAATTCGTCCAATTCAATGGGCTTGACCATGTAATCGTCAATGCCCAGGCGGAACCCCCGTTGCTTGGCGGCCATATCATCCCGGGCGGTCATAAACAGGATGGGGATCTCCTGGTTGGTTTCGCGCACCGTTTGGGCGAACTCAAAGCCGTCGATGCCCGGTAGCATCACATCGGAAACGATCAGGTCAAACAGATCCCCATAGAGGGCGTCATAAGCCTCGTTGGCGTTCAGGCAGCCCACCGTTTCAAAGCCCTGGCGGCGCAGATAGGCGCACACAGAGCGGTTCAGGGCCTCGTCATCCTCCAGAATCAAAAGCTTGAACATGAGCGTTTCCTCCTTTTCGATTTAAGTATAGCACACAGATGTTAATGAATTGTTATTGCAGGTCAAAAAAGGCGGCTCATGGCCGCCTTTAAATTACTTTTTTGCGTTATCGATGCGCTTCTGGGCTGCGTCGATGCGCTGCTGAATCTCCTGCATTTGCTTTTGGCGGTCTGCCTTGAGCTTTTCGGCATGGGCCTTGGGAGACATCTTGGCCTCCTCCCATTGGGCCTTGCTTTCCATTTTCACAGCCTGAAGGGCTGCCTTATCCAACTCATGCTGGGCCTTGGCGCTTTCGGCCATGTCGTGAAAAGCCTTTTTGAAAAAGCCCTCGGTTTTTTCCAGCGCCTTTTCAGCTGCGATCTGCATACCCTCTGCCAGCTCCTTATCATCGCGATACATACTCTGTTTCCTCCTTTTTTACTTCAAGCCCTTGAACACAGGAACGATCCCTACCAGAAGCAGGATACCCACAATGCCCACCGCGATACCCGGCAGCATCATGTTTTCCACCGCCATAATCAGCGCCATGCCGGTGCCCAGCACCAGGCAGGCCAATACCACATAGGCAATTTTGCCCGTTTTGTTCCAATCGATCTTCTTTACCGGGCGGCCCGCCTGGATCCAGCGGACCAGCGCCAGCACCATAAGGGTCAGCGCGCCCAGAGCGGTGACTACCACGCCGGGGGTAAAGGCGTTCCACTCAGGCAAAAGGCACATACACATCCCCAGGGCGAACATCAGGCCCCCCAGCACCGTCAGCAGTAAAAACATAAAATTCTTCTTCGTCATGATCCTTGCCCTCCTTCGTTATTGACAAGGTCATTGTAGCGCCCCGGTATTTTGAAAATGATGAAAAATTGTTTATGAAATGTTAAAAATAAAAGCGGCGCCCTGTTATCAGAGCGCCGTATATGCTTTATGCGGTTTTCCTTTTCAAAAGGATCAGGGCCAGCCCGCCGGTGACCATCAGCCCCAGCCACAGGGCAGGGGCTGCGCCGTCGCCGGTATCGGGGATCGGAACGGGCGTTGGGGCAGGCGTGGGCGTTGGGGCAGGCGTGGGCGTTGGGGCAGGCGTGGGCGCAGGGGTAGTCGTGGGCGCAGGCGTGGGGGTAGGCAGCTCCTTTGTACCGGCCATCACAGCCCAGGTGAGGGTGCCGCCATCCGGCATATCCTTTTCCAGCCAGACCTGGCAATCGGCAAAGCTGGAAAGGCCCACGGCCGTGGCCGTCAGGGTCACCAGCTCGTTGGAGGTGATGGGCAGGCTGTAACTAAAGCCGTTGCCCTGAACCATCAGCCGAGCGCCCTGGGCGTTTTCAGCCCAGGCGGTGGCCTGATCCCCGGTCACCCAGGCGCTGCCCAGGTTCTTTTCAGAGCCGTCAAGGCGCAGGGCCAGGGGCGCATCGGCGGCGATGGTCTGCCGCCCTGCCCGGCTGCCGGAGGCAGCGGAGGCAAAGAGTACGCTGGTCATATCCATCTTTGCGGCAGCGGTAACGGCGTTTGTTGTTTCTGTAGTTACATAGCTATTGTACACATAATCATTCGGCTGAGCGACCAGTGCAAGCGCGTTATGGTATCGATGGGGTGAGCGCAGCCAGAAAAAGCCTTTCCAATAGGACTTAAAAATCCGCAGCTGATCCCTTTCGCCCACGGTGATATACTGATCCCCGTTATAGTCTCCCGCCGGGGCATAAAGCAAATCAACGATGGTATAGTCAGCGTCATTTTTCACGTCATAGGTGGTTGTGGTGGCTCTTTGGCGCAGGGCCTTTTCTGCCTCTGTAAAGGGCTGGGCCAAATACAGGGCCCGGCGAAGCTGGCTGGCCCCCCAGTGATTGGCGTAGACTTTTTGGGTGCCCTGGTTGCCGTAAAAGATCTGATCGTCCAACGTTTCCTGAAAGGCCATTGGGCCCAGCAGGGGCTCCTGGGTCATGAGCACCAGGGAGTCAGCCCCCTCGGCGCCTGCTACCCACCATACCAGCGGCCCCGCAGGAACCGTCTCTTCATCGTCATAAGTCTTGTAATACTTGATGCTTTCGCCCCGGCTGCCCCATACAAGGGACAGCTTCACATCGGTATCCGTGCCGGTAGCCAAAAGACCCTGGCCGCTATTGGTATCTGTGGCCAGCGCCATCAGGTCGCTTTTCGTTACAAACTGGGTCTGGGGGATGCTTTGTGCCTGGGCTACAGCGCCTATGAGCAAAAGCGCGGCCATCACAATCGCTGCCAAACGTTTCATGCGTATCACCTTTCACCGCTATTATAGCAAAAACCTGCCTGCTTACACAAGCTGGTTTTCGTGATGGAATTCGCCCGGGCTCATGCCGGTATACTTTTTAAACACCTGGCAGAAATAGCTTTTATGGGGATAGCCGCACAATTGAGCCGTTTCGGTCAGGTGCATTTCCCCCGGCTGGCTTAAAAGCTCCTTGGCCTTTTCCATGCGCACCTGGGTTAGGTACTGGGAGAAGTGGCAGCCTGTTTTTTCTTTAAAAAGGCGGCAAAAGTAGGCAGGGGTAAGGCCCAAACTGCGGGCCAGATTGCTCTGGGAATAAGGCAGCGAGCAATCCGCCAGGATGCTTGCAATGACCCGGTCAATGGGCGCGGCGGCCAGCTGCCCCGCATCGGCTTTCAGGATTTGGCTCATCTGGGAGGCCCAGGCGATCAGCGCCGTATCCGGATGCACGCCCATCTCCCTGCCATCCAGCCCCTCCAGTAAATCCACCAGCGGTACCTGAGGAAACTGGGTCCACACCGCCTCCACAAGAAGGGGCACCAGGGACCAGGCCTCCCCCACGGACAGGGTCTGCGTATTGGCCAGGCGGGATACATAGCCGGGAATGGCGTTGAACTGGCTCTTTTTCAGGCTGGTCTGCAATCGCTTGCGGTGAAGCCGGGCCTGGCTGGGATGGATCTGGGTGTTTTCATTCCACCAATCCGTCACCGGCTCAAAGGTTTCCAGCGCCGCCGCCAGATCATCGGGATGGCGCACCTCCTGGCTCACCTCCACCTGACCGGGCATTGCCTCCATCATAAAGCGCAGAAACAGCCACAGCCGGGCGCTGCGCATGGCCTGGATGGGGAAGGAATTGAAGCTGAACAGGATCAGCCCGCCTTTATCCTTTGCCTGGCTGAAGGCCTGGCCGCTCTCCCTAAGGATGGGGGGCAGACCCGTCTCCCGGGGCAAAACAAAGGGCTGGTCCCAGCGGATCAAAACCGCACAGAAGGACTTATCCCTTAGCCCTGCGCAGTCTAAAAGCGCCTCTGCTTCCTGCAGCACAGCCTTCCTCTCCCTTCGGCACAATGAATACCTATTATATCATAATTTTCCCCAAGCCGCAATCGCCCGAAAAGGATTGCCAAATCTTTTTGAATATGCTACAATTTCTTGTGCGCCCTGCACCCGTAGCTCAGCAGGATAGAGCGACCGCCTCCTAAGCGGTAGGCCGTGGGTTCGAATCCCGCCGGGTGCGCCAGATAACAAAATCACCCGCTGTTGGCGGGTGTTCGTAAACAGTTTGTGGAGCGTATCGGTATCGATACGCTCCACTTCTTGTATCAGTATATATGACAGGGTTGCCCGAAGCCTTGGCTCTCCCTTTGGGAGAGCTGTCACCGACGGTGACTGAGA
>JAFUPO010000009.1 GCA_017481185.1 Clostridia bacterium
AACCGACAGCATCTTTGCCGGCTGGTACACCGCCGATGGTCTGTTCGTGTACCATGGGCTCGCCGTTACCAGCGACCTGGTGGCCTCTGCCCATTTCGTTCCCGCTCCCGCCGCCCATGGGGCCATCCGTTTCCCCCAGGCGGACCAAACCGTGTCCGTAGCCCTGGGCGAAAGGGCCACCCTCTCCGTTGAGGCTGAAAACGCCGTTGCCTACCAATGGTATGCAGATTTGAAGGATAACCTGAGCTGGCGCAAGGTCTCCGGTACCCAGGCCGCCTATACCACCGATGCCGCCACCCAGGCCAGCAGCGGCGACCAATATATGTGCGTGGTCACCTTCGCAGACGGCAGCTATGCCACCGCTCCCCTTTTCACCCTTCAGGTGGGGGCGGCGGTTTCCATCCCCCAAACTGGCGACAGCGCCAGCCTGGCCCTATGGATGGGCCTGGCGGCCGCTTCCTTTATCGGCCTGGCAGCCCTGAGCCGCAAAGCCAAAAAATCCTGCTAAGTGAAAGCATACCGCCCCGGGAGAAACCTCCCAGGGCGGTTTTTTCATTCTCTGCACTTTTCAACGAACCAGCTGAACACCTTGGCCATATCCTCATTTTCGGCAGCCATGGCCTCCGGATGCCACTGAAAGCCTAAAATGCTGCCGCCATTGCCTTCAATGGCTTCGATCACCCCGTCTGCCGCCTGGGCTGACACCCTCAGCCCCTTTCCCAAGGTCTTAACCGCCTGGTGGTGAAAGCTGTTGGTTTGAATCTCTTCCTTTTTTAGGATATTGTTAAGGCAGCTCCCCTGGGCCACATACACCCCATGGGAGGGGGCGGCGCTCACCTGGGTATGCTGCCGGTGGCCAATGGCCCCCGGCACCTGGGTGGGAATATCCTGATACAGGCTGCCCCCCAGGGCCACGTTGATCACCTGCATCCCCCGGCAGATGCCCATCACCGGCTTGCCCTGCAAAAGGGCCTCTGCCACGGCGGCCATCTCCGCCCGGTCGTCCGCCAGGTCAAACTCCGGGGCTTGGGGAATGGGCTCCTCCCCATAAAGCGAGGGATCCACATCCCCGCCGCCGCAGAGGATCAGCCCATCCAGCATCGACATATAATCCTTCATAAATTCTTGGCACCCCACGGGGATCATCACCGGCACGCCCCCAGCCCGGCGGATGGCCAGGGGATAATTGGCGCCCAGGTTGTGCCCCTTTTGAGAGGGCAGCCGCAGGGCCAGTCCGATCAGCGGATGTTTCATTTCAACACCTCGTTATTAAAGGATAACGCCGGGCCCGCGCTGGGCTTACCGGCTCTTAATCATTTCGCAAAAGGAGCCGGTTCTCCTCCCTCCGGGGCGTAATTTTATCCTTTATCAGCCTTAGGGGGGGATCACAGGGCCGTTCCCTTTCTAGGTATAAAAAGGCCCGCCATATCAACGCCCTCATGCTGCAATAGCTTTATTTTCATCTCCAGGCCCCCCGAAAAGCCCGTTAGGCTGCCATTTGTGCCAACCACTCGATGGCAGGGGATGATAATGGAGATGGGGTTATGGCCCACCGCGCCGCCCACCGCCTGGGCTGACATGGTTTTTTTGCCGGTCATGGCTGCGATTTCGCGGGCCAGCTGGCCGTAGGTGGTCACCTGCCCATAGGGGATCTGCGTCAGCAGCTTCCACACCCTCTGGCGAAATTCTCCGCCAATGGGGGCCAGGGGCAGCTGAGAAATCTGCGGCCTCTCCCCGGCAAAGTAGCCATCCAGCCATGCCTTGGCAGCGTCAAACACCGGCAGCTTGTGGCAAAGCGCCATCTGCTGGGGCGCCGTGTCTGCAAAGTATTTCTGCCCCTGAGTCCACAGCCCCACCAGGTTCTCCCCATCGCTGCCCAGGGTCATCAGCCCCACCGGCGATTCATACGTGGTTTGGTAATACATAATTCCCCTCCCGTTCTTCCCTTTGCCATAGGCACATCACCGCATACGCCCGCCAGGGCCGCCACTTTTCAGCTGCCGCCAAGATCTCCCTCGAGCTGCACCCAGCCATCTGCCTTTTGATTTCTAAATCCGTGTGGGAAAGGGCGTCCGTCCAGCCCAGGGCCCCCATGGCGATATAATGGGCTGTCCACGGCCCGATCCCCGGCAGCTGCTGAAGGCTTTCAAGGGCCTTTTCCGGCTCCATGCCCCGCAAGCGCCACAGGCCCTTTTCCCCAAAGCGCCCCGCCAGCGTTGCAGCCGCCTCCCCTGTGCATTATGGCAGAATCAGCTGCAAATTGCCAGCGCTTTTCGGCCATGGTTTTGCCGGGCCTTGCTCCCCCCTTGCCCGCCGCGGATTGACAATCCTTTAAAAAGATCGTAAACTATGGGTAGTTGCCTCTAACTCAGATGGGGCGACCCTTCTTTTGCCCCTTGGTTAGATGCGTCAAACCTTGCCCCATGCCAGCTGTTTTGCAAAAAGGAGTTTGCCCCATGCCAACCTTGCCCCCCATCAGCCCGCCTGCCGCCAAGCGGGAGTACCTGTTCAAAAACGATACCGGCGACGCCCGTATCACGGTATACGACCTTTTTCCAGGGGTTGAGGTCGCCTATGCCAGCGTTCATATGGATCAGTTTGATTTTGCCGAGGCAGAGGCCAGCTTTCGGGATAGATATGTAGGCTTTCACTACTGCAAGGAGGGCCGCATCGAGCAGGAAAGCGATGGCGAGTTTTTTTATCTCATGCCGGGCGACTGCTCCGTGGTCATCCGCGATCGGCGAATGAAGCCCTTCTCGCTGCCGCTGCACCATTATCACGGCATCAGCATCGGCATTGACGCCAGCATCGCGCCGGACCGCTTCGCCCTTTTTATGGAAAACGAGGCCATCACCCCCCTTCGTATCGCCAGCCGGCTGTGCGGCAGCCATCATTCAGCCATTTTGCGCAATGTGGAGGCGCTCAAGCACATCTTTACCGAAAGCTATCAAGTGGAGGAGCGGATGCGGCGCGAATACCTCAAGGTGAAGCTGCTGGAGCTGCTCTATGTGCTGTATCAAACAGAAGCGGCCCAAACGCAAGGGGTGTCCGTGCCCCGCAGCCAGGCCCAGTTTGTTAAGCAGGTGGCTGCCTATATTGGGGATAACATCCACGCCAAGCACACGCTGGCGGCCCTCAGCAGCCGCTTTGGCGTATCGGATACCTATTTGCAGGGCTCCTTTCGGGCGGTATACGGTATGCCGGTGATTTCCTTCATCCGTGCCCAGAAGATGCAATGCGCCGCCCAGCTGCTCATTCACACCGAGCGCAGCGTGGATGACATCGCAGATGAGTTTGGCTATGTCAACGAAAGCAAGTTCTCCGCAGCGTTTCGGCGCATCATGGGGGATTCCCCCAGCACCTACCGCCGGGAGCACTCAAAGATCAGAATCTTGTAAGCAGCCCCCAATGGTTTTAAAGTCTTTCTTTTAAAATTTTTCTTTTGGAGCCTTTCTTTTCCTTTGGAGGGGCCCGGCTTCAAAAAGGAGCGCTCGTGCCGTTTTGGAGCGCAAGTTCGCCGTTTTGGAGGGGCATCCGGCGGTTTCGGTCATTGCCAGGCAGGGGGGCAAACCCTATAATAAATACCGTTCAGCGCCTTGGGGCGCATCTTTTACAGGAGGGTGTTAGTCTAGGCTAACCTTCGGAGGTGTTCCGCATCAAAAAGTATCTTTCAACCCTTCTTCTGGGCGCGGCACTGCTCATCGCATCCCTTGG
>JAFUPO010000165.1 GCA_017481185.1 Clostridia bacterium
CAGGGCATCCGCACCACCTGCGCCTCCCGGATGCTGGAAAACTATATTCCTCCCTACAGCGCCGCCGCTTGGGAGCGCCTGGAGGGAGCAGGCTGCGTGCTGCTGGGCAAAACCAATATGGATGAGTTCGGCATGGGTTCCTCCACGGAGAACTCCGCCTTTCACCCCACCCTGAACCCCCACGACCTTCAGCGGGTGCCCGGAGGCTCCTCCGGCGGCAGCGCAGCGGCGGTGGCTGCGGGGGAAGCGGCCTTCTGCCTGGGGTCGGATACCGGCGGCTCCCTGCGCCAGCCTGCGGCCTTTTGCCGCTTGGTGGGCATGAAGCCCACCTACGGCACGGTGAGCCGCTGGGGGCTGGTGGCCTTTGCCTCCTCCCTGGATCAGATCGGCCCCATGACCCGCACCTGCCGGGACAATGCCCGGGTGCTGGACGCGATTGCCGGCCATGACCGGCGGGATTCCACCTCCCTAAGCCGGGAATTTGCCCCCTTTGGAGAAAGGATCGGCCAGCCGGTGAAGGGTTTAAAAGTGGCTGTGTGGGGGGATATGAGGCTGCCCCCATTGCCCGGGGTGACCTTTGTGGAGGCGGCGCTCCCCGCCCTTGAACAGGCGCTGCCCGCCTATTATGTGCTCTCCAGCTGCGAGGCCTCCTCCAACCTGGCCCGGTACGACGGCATCCGCTACGGCCTCAGGGGGCAGGGGGACGACCTGGAAGAAATGTATGTTTCCGCCCGATCCCAGGGCTTTGGGCCGGAGGTAAAGCGGCGCATCCTGCTGGGTACCTTTTGTTTGAGCGCCGGGCATTATGACCGATACTATCACAAGGCCCTCCAGGCCCGGGAAAGAATCCGGCAGAACTTTCAACGGCTGTTTGAAGGCTGCGACGCGCTGATTTCGCCGGTTTCTCCCCAGGGGCCCTGGCGGCTTGGGGAAAAGCGCGCCCCCTTGGCCGTCTACCAGGAGGACTTATACACCGTGCCTGCCAGCCTGGCGGGGCTGCCGGCCCTGGCGGTGGGCAATGTGCAGCTCTTAGGCCCGGCTCACGCTGAGGCGCTGCTGTATCAATTGGGCCATGCCCTTGAGGAGGTGGGCCCGTGGTAAAGGGTTATGAAATGGTGGTGGGCCTGGAGGTTCATGTAGAATTAAAAACCCAAAGCAAGGCCTTTTGCCCCTGCTCCACCGCCTATGGGGCGGCCCCCAACACCCAGGTGTGCCCCATTTGCCTAGGCCTGCCCGGGGCGCTGCCGGTAGTGAACGAGCAGGCGGTGGCTTTCTGCCTCAAGGCGGGGCTGGCCCTGGGCTGTGAGATCAACCAGGTTTCCCGCCAGGACCGAAAGAATTACTTTTACCCGGATTTGCCCAAGGCCTATCAAATTTCTCAGTACGATATTCCCCTGTGCGGCAGGGGCCAATTGATCCTGCCCAGCGGCAAGGTTATTGGCATCACCCGCATCCACCTGGAGGAGGACGCGGGCAAGCTGATCCATGAGGCGCAGGGCACCTTTATCGACTTTAACCGCTGCGGGGTGCCCCTGATTGAGATCGTAACAGAGCCGGATATTCGCTCCCCCCAGGAGGCGGCGGACTTTTTAAAGGCCCTGCGGACGGTGCTCCTTTACACGGGGGTTTCCGATTGCAGGATGAACGAGGGCTCCATGCGCTGCGATGTGAACCTATCCCTGCGCCGCCCCGGGGAAGCCCTGGGGGTGCGCACGGAGATGAAGAACCTGAACTCCTTTCAGTCGGTGATAAAAGCCATTGAATTTGAGGCGGAGCGGCAAGCCCAGGTGCTGATGGCCGGGGGCGTGATCCACCAGGAGACCCGCCGCTTCGACCAGGCCACAGGGCAAACGCATCTTATGCGCCGCAAGGAAAACGCCGATGATTACCGCTACTTTCCCGACCCGGATTTGCAGCCATTGGTGATCAGCCATGAAATGATTGCAGAGCTTCAAAGCCAATTGCCCTTAATGCCTGCCCAGCGTGCGGCAGCTTATTGCCAATGGGGGCTGACCCCCTACCAGGCGGAGCAGCTGACCGG
>JAFUPO010000010.1 GCA_017481185.1 Clostridia bacterium
CCCAAAAAGCCGGGCTTTGCCTGGGCAAGTACCTGCACGGACACATCGTCGCGCTCCAGACCCAGCTGGGTCAGGGCTGCTTCGATGGCAAGGTCAATGGTCTTGCCGGTGGTGATAATGGTTTTCTCCATTGTTATTCCTCCGTAGTGTCGGCGGCGTAGCGGTTGGGATCGTAGGCACGGCCCTTGCAGTAGGGGCGGTCTGCGATGCCGGACAGAGGTTTATTTTTATCTTCCTCTTCCACTATACCCTTCTTGGCAGCATATTCCTTGGCAGCGGCGGCCTTGGCGGCCTCAGCTTCCCGCTGTTGCTTCTGCTGCAGCTTCTTCTTACTGGTATTTTCAGTGATGCCTTCAGGATTGGCGGCACGGCGCTCGGCGCGGATGCGCTCTTTCTCGGCTTCGATGCGGTCTTCTTCCATGGCTTTTGCCAGACGGACAGCATCTTCGGCATCGTAAATCTTGCGGTATTTTTTCGTCAGATAGGTGTCAACGGCCAGAGACACAACACCCTGGATAAACCAGTACAAGCTCAGTGCCGCAGGAACGGTAAAGCCGATCCACAGCGACATGAGGGGCATCATCCACATCATAGTCTTGCTGGTCTGGTTTGCCTGAGAGCTTTTGGCGGTTTCTTCATCGTAAACGCCGTTTTTGTCAGTGACCAGCGTATTGTTCATACGCATGGAGATCCACATGGAAAGCACCTGAATGCCGGCAGACAGCACAGGCACCAGGAACAGGCCGATGTTTGCCCAATTGAACACTTCCCAAGCGAAAATGTTGAAAGAGGGCTGCTGGCCCAGATCGATACCCAGGAAGCCGAAATTCATACCCGCCAGAGCCGTGTCGGAGATCTCCGGGATGGCGGCCTTGATGGCTTCGGCATAGTCGCCGATATAGCGGGCGGCGATGATCTGGTCGTAATAGGTGTTCTGGGTGAACAGGTTGGGGGCTTGCTCTTTGATGATGGAAATGATCTTCTCGGCGTTTTCCAGAGATTCGCCCAGCATATACACGATGGGCTGGCGAATGACGGTATACAGCGGGAACAGCACCAGCAAAGGCAGCAGGCTCCACAGGCAGCCACCGCCCATGGAAACGCCCTCTTCCTTATAGAGCGCCTGGATCATTTCATTTTGCTTCTGGGGGTCGTTGGCATACTTGTCCTGGATCTGCTTCATACGGGGAGTCAGACGGGACATTTTCATAGAGCTTTTTTTGCTCTTGGCGCTGGCAGGCGCCAGGATCAGCTTGACCAGAATGGCGAAGATGATCATTGCAACACCGTAGTTATTGGTAAAGTGATAAAGCTGCGCCAATAACCAACCGAAAGGCACGGTTACGATGTCGGAAAGTTGAAATGCGAGAAGCATGGATCTTCCTCCTTAGTTAAGGCACAGGGTCATAAGGGTCACCTTTATAAAAAGGATGGCAGCGCAGCAGCCGGCGAAGTGCCAGATACGCGCCTTTTATGGCCCCATATTTACTGATGGCTTCGTATGCGTAAGTGGAGCAGGTGGGAACAAAGCGGCAATGGGCTGAGGTAGCGGGAGAAATATGGCGCTTATAAAAGCGGATCATAGCCAAAAGCAATGCTTTCATAGGGCGGTCTCCTCTTGCGTGGACACCAGGATCCCGGCTTTGCCTGCCAAAGACAGGTATGCGTCGGCCAATTTACTGAACGGGGCATCGACGGCGCGGCTGCGCGCCACGGCGACAATATCCCAGCCGGGGGTCACAAGGCTTTCGTGAAGCCGGTAAACTTCCCGGATCCGGCGGCGGACACGGTTGCGCACAACAGCACCGCCCAGCTTTTTGCTGACGGTGATGCCCACCCGATTGGTGTTTAAACGGTTTTTGCGCACATACAACACAAGGTAAGAATTGGCAAACCCTTGCGTGGCATACAGCCGCCGAAAAATATGATTCAGCTTCAGACTGGTGGAAAATTTCATAGTACTCTCCCAAAAAAGCCCAAAAACAATTGCGCCTGCGAAAAGAAAACGCCCTCTTTCACGCGCCAAAGAAAAAGCTCTCTTTCACACGCACAAGGTATGCTCGAAAAAGGTTTTCTATCACGAACAAAGGCGTGTTCGCAAAAACAGATCGTTGATGGGGTGGCGAGAGATGTTGTTGCGGATCAAGTTGTGGAGATGCAGGAATACTTTGTGTATTTCAAATCTTCACAACGCAGAGCCGAAGCAACAGATCCGACACCACGCGACGAGATGTTTTAAGAATACGCCCAAACAAAAAAGGGAACGGGGCGAAACTCCATTCGCCCCGTGCACACTCCCATTTCGCTTTGCGCTGATTGCTGCTGCGGTTACCCACAGGTCAGTCACTTAAGCACACAGGGCTTTGCGGCCCTTGGCACGGCGGCGGGCAAGAACCTTGCGGCCGTTGGAAGTAGCCATTCTCTGGCGGAAACCGTGCACCTTTGCTCTGTGGCGACGGCTGGGCTGATAGGTACGCTTCATGTGTACACCTCCTGTCAAAATCAATATGCTCGACAGCTGAATTTTCAGCTGCAGCGACACTTGCGAAAAGACCATAATTGGTCATGCTAAACCAGTATAACCGAAAAATGCAACCAGGTCAACAACTTTTTTCTTGTAACTGCGCCCAAAGGGTGGGAA
>JAFUPO010000166.1 GCA_017481185.1 Clostridia bacterium
AGATGGAGAATGATATTCTGAATCAAGGTATGCTTGATAGGCACAGTTGAAGCCAGACATATAGCCAAGCAATTCCTGTACATCAATTACATTCTCGCCTTCGAATTTCAATGTCAGAGAATCAGTAAAAACTACTCTTCCTTCAGAATCGTTCATTTCCACTACGTCATTCCCTCTTTTCATCAATCCCCAGAATTGAATCTAACAAGCTTTTCCCAATCAATTCCACCATCATCATAGCAGAATTCGATGGTGAATTCCTTCACCAAGCGATTTGCTGCTTTTTGATAGGCTTCATCAAAATCCTCAACATACTTTTCAGGCAGTCGATCCATCAGGCGAATCAGCTTGATATAGAATTCTTCATCGCCAGTGAGTTCGGCCCAGAATTCCTTTCCAGCAAGTTCGCTGTAGAACTTGGGTAGACCTCGACTGGAAGCTTTCTTCTTACCATAGCTGTAGCCAATCATGGCGACAAAGCGTTTCTTGGCCTGTTGAGCCAATTTGCTTGCAGCCATGAAGTTCTGTTCCTGCTTCTTTCGACTGTCAGCATTGAACACACTGGTTCCTGATTTGACAGCGATTGCGTAGATGGTGTTGTCTCGCTCAACCATGATGTCTAAACCTTCAGCAAGTGCTTTCTGACCTTGCGCTGCTGCACAGGCAATTGGCTCAAAAAAGACATTACCAAAGATGGTTTCTTCAGAAGAGGAAATGAAAGCAGCGAGAATCGCATCTACAATCTGAGCAGCACCATTCATGGCTTTAGCTCTAAAGAGGTAAGGATTCTTGCGTTTCATGATAGATTTGATATTCAGGCTATTGACCTTAGCAATCAAACTGGAATAGAACGCATCCAGAGCAGTTGCAAATTGCTTTAACAATCGCTTGTTCATTATAGCTCTCATTGATTGGCATCTTCGCTACCTCCTAACAGAATAGCATCTCGCAGTTTTTGATGGATATTGGTTCCTCTAAATCTCTTTGTGATAATAGAAGCAGAGTTGTTTGCTATTGCCTGAATTGCATTGCCAATAGAAGTTGCGAGACCCACAGGTACAGCGTTACCAACTTGGCGATACTGCGCAGCAATAGAACCTGAAAAAATCCAGTTATCAGGGAACTGCTGAATTCTAGCGTATTCGCGCACACTCAAAGGTCTGTTTTGCGTAGGATGGCACATCATTGTCGCTTTTTGGACAGGAGAGGTAACAAGCGTAGGCGAAGGCTGACTGTACGACAAACGCCTATAGAAACCAACTTTACCACCACCAGAAGTGTAAGCACCACCCATAGCAACTTCTACAATTTCTTTGGGAAGATCGCGCCAGTTTCCTCCTTCTGGAACAAGTTTCAAATAGCTCATGCGTTCTTCGCTAAAAGCTGCGCATTCGCCACAATCATATTCCAGATCGCGAATCACATCATTCAAGATAGTCCAGCGATAGTCCTTATTCTGATGAGTCTGAAAATGCGTAGGAATTGGCAAGAAAATGTCTTCATGATCTCTACTACCAATCAAAACAAATCTTTCTCTGAACTGTGGTACGCCATAGTTTACTGCGTCCAGAACGCCATAAACTGTTTTGTAGCCAAGTTTCTTGAATTCTGACAAAACAACATCAAGTACTGTGCCCAGTTTTTGTTCAGGATCATTTTCGTCTCTTTCACTCATTGGCAAATGTTTCAAAGGTGCAGACATGAGTCCTTTGACATTTTCCATAACAAAGAAACGTGGCTTGATGTAGTCAATCATGCGAATGAAATCCATGAACAGACTGCCACGAGGATCATTGATACCTAATCTTTTGCCAGCAGTAGAGAAAGGCTGACAGGGAGGGCCGCCACAGACCAAGAAGGTTTCGCCTCGATGCAGATTCGTTGCATCAAGCAAATCTGCTGCTTGGATTTCTCTGATGTCTCCAGCAATTGCTTTATGTCCATTGAGCTTCATAGTTTTGACGCAAGCTGAATCAAAATCCTGCCCCATAACTACATTGAGACCACTCTTCATCAGTCCAAGATCAAGTCCCATTGCTCCAAAAAAAAGAGAAATCACATCTCTATTAAGAGCGTTTTCTCTAAAATGCAGCGTTTCCATTGTACTCATCCAATCGAGTATACATAGAAATTATAGCATAGACAAGGAAAATCTACAATGAGTTCTGTGTGAACAGGATGGAATCTCCTTGATTATGCTTGTATTTCGTACTCAATTGTACTATTTTGTAAAATAAAGTTCTTTGTTTTATGATTGATGTAGTTCGTTGTACAAAGTTGTAGATAGTTGTACAAGCTGCTATAACTGCTCCAGTCCCTCCACCCCTGAGTCTGGTTCGCACAGACCAAAAGAAAAAGGAATGCTAAAACACAGAATTCCTTCGCATGAGGGCGCACATGGACATTCCCTCTTTTTTATTCAGTTGTGTGGTCATTTACCACCAATATGTCCACGCATTTGAAGGTATTTTTTTCAAAAAGATCGTGAAAGTTGTAAAGCGTTGTAAGTGAATTGCAGGAGAAGCCTTCAAACTTGTAGAAAAGTTGTAGAAAGTTGTGCGCAAAACCAAGCGTAGCGCAGGTTTTGATGAAATGGCGAAGGACGAGGCGAGGCATGGTCGGGCCTTGGAAGACCTGCTGAAGCGCTACTTCGGCAAGTAAGAAATCAAGTAAAATCAAGGGTTTTCAGGGAATCACCCCCACAAGGGGTGATTCCCTTTTTTGTATTATTTCTACTTTTCACTACTGATTTGACCAGTTCAGGCGCGATTTTCCCCCTTTCTCTATGTCATTCCTATGTCACGCCCAAACCACTATGTCACGCTATGCCACGACCTTTCAGGAATCGCTGCTGCCTAAATTGCCTGCAAATGAGATGACTCAACCACTCAAAGCCATTATAAGTGCAGGTTTTTTCTATCAATTTTCCTTTATAAAGAAAAGAACTGCATTTTTCTGTAGCTCTTCGTGTGCTTGCGCAGCTTATCCTTGTGATGAAGTGATGAAAGAAGTGCCTGAACAGACTGGTTCTGTTCAGGTACTTTCGTTTTACATTATTACCTTGGGCGTTTCGCAATCCTGGTTGATCAGCCATTCGTAATAGTAGCGGGGGAGAAGGGTTTGACGGGATTTTTTCAACTGGGTATAGGCGATTTTTCCCTCGTCGAAAGCGCGGATGGCAAGGAGCTTTTCTTCATCCGTCAGATCGCGATAGGGGTTATAGGCAGATCGGTCGCGATAAGAAATTTTCGCGATGCCGCTTGCGTTCATGGCTTTGGTGATTTCGTGCATCCAGCAGCCGGCGTTAATGAGGCCTCTGATTCCCTTGCTGCCATTATGGCCGTCCCAGCCGATCAGGTACAGATAGAACAGGATGACTTTGCCATTTTCTAGATTGAGGATATAGGCTTTTTGCGCCTCCTTGATGGCGTTGAAACCGGCATGGTACATGGAGGAAAGAGATTGCTTTTCTACTTTCAGACCATGCTTTTTCGCCGTGGCTTCGATTTGGCTGCGAATCTTCACTTTCTGTTCCACGCTATGGATTTCTTTTTTCACCAGGGGCTGCACATCAATGAAAAAACGTGTTTCGGGTATAAGGTCTTTCAGCTGTTCTATATAGACAGGCTTTTGCTTGGCTTCGGCAGCGTTTTGACACTTTTTTGCAATGAAATTACACAACAGTGCAATGACAAGCATGGCAAGGAACGGCAGCGCAAGATAGCCGGCTGCAACCACCAGCCAGAGCAGAATGGCAACAGCCCCCACAATCAAAAAGGGAAGGATCATCTTTACTTTTCCTCCTTAGTCGGGCCTGATTTTGTTGATCAATTCATGAGCCTTGTTGTCGATAACGGAGAGGCAGTTGGATACCAGCACAAAGTCATAATCCGGGGTTTCAATGGCCCAGATGCCTGCGCCCAGGGTGTCCGCCACGGTGATGCCTTTATACTCCACCGATTGAGAGCCTTCAATGTAGGCGCCGAGTGCTGCATTCCTGGTCGTACGGCTAAAGACTTCGTAATTGTAGCCATAGGTGCGTTTGGAGGAGGTGGCCAGCAGCCCGTCATTATACTGGTTGCCGCTTTTTTGCTTGTCTGCATAGTAACCCTGGTTGGGATCCATTTTTGTTAGATCCATAGCCTGGGCGATGAAAAGATCCTTAATGGCCGAGAAGGCGGCAGGCTGCACATCCAGATAGCCGGTGAAATGGGAGGACAGATGCTGCAGGTTCGATAACAGCATGGTAAGATCGGTCTGCTGGCTGACCATGTGGGTAATGGCTTTTTGAACGGGTGCGTCGCTCTTGCGCAGGTACAAGCCATCGCTTTTACATTCGTTGTAAATGCGGTCAACCTCCGCTGCGTTATAATTCATGATCGCAGCGCAGAATTCGGCCATGGCCTCATTAGCATAGGTGTGATCCTGGCAGTAGAGCTCGGCTTTGCTGGGAGTATAGAGGAGGCAGTTGGTAAACTGGCAGCGGGCAGCGCCGTACTCCTTTATCAGCGCCTCAACCTTATATTTCACGTTCATATCATGTTCTTTGGCTCGGGCAAGGGCGCTTTTCATAAGCTCAAAATTCCAGGTGCTGAAGGCCTTTTCCAGATCCTGCGGGATCTATTTGATATACATATGCTCCGGGCAATAGGTCAGGTGCTGGATGCCCGTGCGGTTGCTGCACATGGTGTAGGTACTGATTTTGTACTTGCACTGAGGCCCGATGCAGTAGACAGCAGCGGCAATCAAAAGGGCTGCGACTGCTGCGATCAGAATAATACGAATTGTTTTGGCGCGAGCGGTTGCGTTGGCGCTATCCATTGGTAAATCCTCCATCCTTTTTGGTTCAATCATCGGGTGAGAATTGAGCAGGCGTATAGCTTGTGCGAATCGGAAAACTCATCCCTTTCAATACAAAAATCGAATAATATTCTATATTCTAATCAAAAGTGTCTTAATTGTCAACTTTCTGATAGAAAATCGAATTTTAATCTATAATAAAAGCATCTGAAAGGCTGAGGTGATGGGATTGATTGGCGAACGCTTGCTTGAACTTCGCAAGGATGCAGGGCTGACGCAGGATGATCTGGCAGCCATCCTGCGCATTAATAAGCACTCTATTTCCTCCTACGAGCGTGATAAGAGCGAGCCGCCGGATGCCATCAAGATCGCCATCGCGCGGTACTTCAACGTATCTGTTGATTATCTCCTGGGGCTGACGGAGATCCCTCAGCCCCTCGATAGGCAGGAAAATAGCTTTCGCTTGCCCAAGGGTTTTCCCGCCCGGTTTGTGACGGAGCTTCGCCACTACGCAGAATACCTTTTGACCAAAGCAAAGGACTGAACAGGCAACTGGATAACAGCTGCCTGTTTTTTGATGCAGCCTCCATGCTGATTCAGTGCGCCACATAAAAAGACACGGTTTAGCGCTTGATGTTTGTAAAGTCCGCAAGTTGACATTTAAGGTCGAATCGATATAATGATTATGTACCATGGATCTATTGCCCCCATTTGTGTGTGCAAAGAAGGGAATTGGCATGAAATCATTTGAGATTAAAACAAAGGTTCATTTTGGTGAAAATGCCCTTGAGCGCCTGGCCCAGATGCCCTATCAGCGGGTATTGGTCATCACGGATCCTTTTATCGCTAATGGCCCTATGATCAAATTGATCACCGAGCCGTTGGACAGGTCTGGAAAGACTTACGATATTTTTTGTGATGTGGTTGCGGATACGCCCATTGATAAAGTGGTCGTTGGCGTGAAAAAGATGCTGGAATACCTGCCCGATGCGATCGTTGCGGTGGGCGGCGGCTCGGCCATCGACTCCTCCAAGGCAATCCGCGAGTTTGCATTGAAAATGAACCATTATGCGGATGTGGCACTGATCGCCATTCCCACCACCAGCGGCACCGGCTCCGAGGTCACCTCTTTTGCGGTGGTCAATGATACGGTGGCAGAAACCAAGTATCCGTTGGTATCGCCTTCCTTGACGGCGGAAGAAGCCATCCTGGATGCGGAGCTTGTAAAATCTGTCCCTCCGGCAACCACGGCGGATACCGGCATGGACGTGTTGACCCACGCCATCGAGGCCTACGTAAGCACGGATCACAATGAGTTTTCTACCGCATTGGCTGAAAAGTCAATTGAGATTGTTGGCGTATTCCTGCTCAGAGCTTATTTGAACGGCGACGATACCCATGCTAGGCAAAAGATGCACGTGGCATCCTGCCTGGCAGGCCTTGCCTTCAATTCGGCTTCACTGGGCCTTACCCATAGCATGGCCCATCAGCTGGGCGGCCACTTCCATATCCCCCATGGCCGTGCCAATGCCATGCTGCTGCCCCATATCATCGAGTATAATGCAGACATCCATAAGGGTAGCCACAGCCAGTCTGAATATCATCCGTCGGTGAAGCGCTACTCCACCATCGCTCACATCCTGGGCCTGAGCAGCTATAACAAGGTGATGAGCGTACGCTCACTGATCCAGTGGATTCAGTTCATGAATCAGGATATGAATATCCCGGCCAAGATTTCTGAGATCGGCACCATCTCCGTGAACGATTACATGAGCAAGGTAGAGGCCATGGCAGAGGCCGCCTTGGCAGATTCCTGCACGGCAACGAACCCCAGAACGCCGGATAAGGAAGCAGTTATGCGGATCTATCGCAACCTGTGGTAAAGCAAACAACGCGCCCCGCCAATAGACGGGGCGCGTTTTCAATAGGAAAAAAACAGGCACAGCAGTTTAGTCTGCCGTGCCTGTTCGAGCTTGATGGATTACTTTTCTTCAGTCAGCCATTCCTGAGCCTTGGCGGGGGAAAGGCGCTTGATAGCTTCCTCGGCGTATTTGGATTCGGAGCCGCCGAAGGTGTAGAGGAAGAACTTGCCTCCCTCGGTTTTGTAGAGGCTCTCCTCGTAGCCAGTGGGATCACCATATTCGCCGCTGGTACGCTTTTCGATCAGCTGGGAGGCTTCGGTATCGTATTCAACTTTGCAAATGATCTTCTTCATGAGAAAATTCCTTTCTTTTTATGGGCGCGGGCCGCGCCTGAAATTCAGCCGCCGGAGGCGGGACTGGTCTGCCTGCGCAAACAAGAGGACATTTTATCATAACTTTTGCGAATTGGCAACGGATGAGGCAAAATTTTCCTAAATCGGTGTCCCTTGCCATGAAGAACGGTTCGTGCTAAAATAGGCACGAGCCAAGCTGCTGGTAGAACGCAGCGCGATACAAAGGAGAACGCACATGATCAGAGAAGTTAAACTGGACCTCCAGAAAGCTCAAAAGGTGTTTCGCAACTACTTCGGTATTTATTTGGAGCTGCGCCTAGGCCTCATCGCAGCGGGGATTTTGGCCTGTATTTATTTTGCCATCACCGGCAGCGACGATTTGTATACGGCGCTGATCATTACCGGCATCGTGGCGGCAGTGATGCTGGGCGATATCCGCACCCTCAAAGATCTGATTCGGGTGAAGAAGGAATTAAAGGAAGGCAAGGCCAAACAGGATCAGATTCAGGTGAAGGATCTGAAATTGAACACCCAGGCCAGCCTGTATTCTATCGGCGGCGCCCTGGAGGGCAAGTTCAAGTGCCTCTTGACGGATGGCAAAGGAAATGATTACCGGGTGTGCGTAGGCCGGGTCAGCGATTTGACCCATATCCTGGATCTGGTCAAAAACCGCTATATCGTGATTGACTACCTTCCCAAGAGCAAGGTGCTTACCGCCATTCATGTGATTCCGGCCTACGAAAACGAGGGGGAACAGACCTCCTTTGAGTTCCAATTAAAAAGTACGCTGGGGCACTATATGGATTAAGACCCTTAAAGAGGCGATCAAAAAAGATCGCCTCTTTGATTTATTTTCTTTTTAAAAAGCTGTTTCACTTACCAAGGAAACGGGTATACTTCATATGTCACCGGGAAAGAAACGAACTTAAAGATATAACGGAGGTAATTGATTATGAAGTGGGTATGCAAGGTTTGCGGTTACATTCACGAGGGTTCCGAGGCTCCTGATTTCTGCCCCATCTGCAAGGCTCCCAAGAGCCGCTTTGAGGTAATGGCAGAGGGGAAGACCTGGGCTGCCGAGCACATTCTGGGCGTTGCCAAGGACGCCCCCGAAGAGATCAAAGAAGGCCTGCGCTCCAACTTTATGGGCGAGTGCACCGAGGTGGGTATGTACCTGGTCATGGCCCGTGTGGCCCATCGGGAAGG
>JAFUPO010000167.1 GCA_017481185.1 Clostridia bacterium
CAGTATATGGACGAGTTTAAGCAGAACCTTCAGCTAACCCTGGATAATACGTTTGTCCAGAGACCTGATGGATCCAAGGAGAAGCTACAAAAAAAGCGCCCCAACTAATAGTATACCGTGATGGCCTATAAAAGTCAAAGCTTTTATTTTTGTCAAAATACTTGCCAAATAAGCCATCATCGGGTATAATAAAAGCGGAAACAGGGAAACCTTAAAAACGATTAAAAAGAATAAGCGCAGAGAGCTTTTCATGCAGGATGAAGGCTAGCGCGAAAGAAAGAAGTGATACCGTTGTACGAAGAGAATCAGGAGCTGGACCTCATCGAAGGTGTTGACGAGGAGGGCAATAAGGTTCTTCTGCAAGTCATGGAATATTTCTTCTACAATGGAGAAGAATATGTGGTACTCAGCGATGCAGAAGAAACCGATGAAGACGGCGAATGCTGCTGTGCCTGTGATGACCCCGAATGCGAACACGACCACGATGAAGAAGTCAACCTGTATATCATGAAGGTGATCACCTCCACCGAGGAGAACGGTGAAGAAGTGGAAGAGTTCGTACCCGTTGACGAAGATCTTATGGATAAGCTGATTCAGGTAGTTCAGACCAATTTCAGCGCCGACGATGAGGCCTTTGAGGACGAAGACGAGGATTGACCTTTTATTGGGATTCCCTCCATTAAACTAAACCCTTAAAGCCACAGCAGCAAGGAAATAGGAAACCTACAATCAAATAACCCTTAAAATTTGCCGGGCAGCCCTTGCTGCCCGGTTCTGCGTTTGCCCGAAAAAGGAGGAAGATCCATGGCCTGCATTGAAAAAGTTATTTTTACCAATATGTGCATGATCGAAGATGATCAGGGGCGCGTGGTAGTGCAGAAGCGGCTGGATCCCTCCTGGCCGGGGTTGGCCTTTCCTGGCGGCCATGTGGAGCCGGGTGAATCCTTCACCCAGGCCGTGGTGCGGGAAGTGCAGGAGGAAACGGGTCTGGTGCTTCATGGTGTAAAGCTGTGCGGGGTAAAGCACTGGCCTCTTGACGATGGCACCCGGTATATGGTGCTTTTGTATAAGGCCGATCAGTTCACCGGCGCCCTGCAAAGCTCCTCGGAGGGGGAGGTTATGTGGGTGGCGAAATCAGAGCTGCCCCATCTGCCCCTGGCCCGAGGCTTGATAGATACTTTGCAGATTTTTGAAGATGACTCCCTGACCGAGCACTATTACGTAAAGGAAGACGGAAAATATATCGGGCAGGTGTTTTAATTAAGGGGTTTTCTCAGGAGGGGCGCGAAGCAATTACCTCATTATTTCATAAGAACTTAAGTTGAAAACTGCTGACTGAATCATAAACCCAACCTGTTTTCTTAGGAGGGTTCCCTCGCAAATAAAGGAGCAACCATGACCGACGAGCTGAAGCTGAAAATTCAAAAGCTGCCGGAGAGCCCGGGCTGTTACCTGATGAAGTCCCAGGGCGAGATCATTTATGTGGGCAAGGCTGTGAACCTGAAGAACAGGGTGCGCAGCTACTTTCAGGCGGGCAAGGGGCACAGCCCCAAGGTGGCAGCCATGGTGGCAAAGATTGAGGACTTTGACATCATGCTTTGCTCCACCAATTTGGAGGCCTTGATTCTGGAATGTAACCTAATCAAGCGCCATAAGCCCTATTACAACATTCTTTTAAAGGATGACAAGCACTATCCCTATCTGCGGGTGGATCTGTCAGAAAACTATCCGCGGCTGACCCTGGCCCGGCGAATGGAAAAGGATGGAGCGAAATACTTTGGCCCCTACATCGGCGCCACGGCGGTGAAACAGGTGATCGACGCGGTGCGGAGCGTGTTTCCCTTGCGCAGCTGCAAATTGGAGCTTCCCCTAAAAAAGCCTCGTCGCCCCTGCATGAATTATGAGATCGGCCGTTGCCTTGCCCCTTGCGCGGGCAAGTGCACCCAGCAAGCCTATGAGGAGATGATTCAGCGGGTGCTGGCTTTTCTAGGCGGGCGTTACCAGGAGGTGGTGGCCCAGCTCAAGCAAGATATGATGGCAGCTGCCAAGGCGCTCAATTATGAGAAGGCCGCAGTGATCCGGGATAAGATTCGGGATGTGGAGGGCCTTATGGAGCGCCAGCGGGCCATTCAGGTCAATCAAGCGGAGCAGGATATTCTGGCCATCGCTCAGGATGGGCTGGATGCCATGGTGCAGATTCTCTATGTTCGAGGCGGGCGCATGATTGGCGGTGAGCATTACGCCCTGCCCCGGGAAGGGGCTGAAGCGCCGGAGGAGGTGCTGGCCGGGTTTCTCACCCAGTATTATGAGGATGGGCGGCTGGTGCCCCGAAATATTCTTTGCCAGGCGCTGCCGGAGCCTTTTGATGCCTTGACGGAGTGGCTGCGCAGCCAGAGGGGCGGCGCCGTAACCCTGGCTACGCCCAAGCGGGGGGAGAAGCACGACTTGGTGCTGATGGCCCAAAAGAACGCTCAGGACGCTTTGGAAAAGCGTAACGCTCGGGCAGCCATCATCCGGGAAAGAACTATTGGCGCTTGCGAGGGGCTGGCCAAGGCCCTGGGGCTCGATTTTGTACCCCGGCGCATTGAGGGCTTTGATATTTCCAACACCCAAGGGGTATTGTCTGTAGCCTCCATGGTGGTGTTCATAAACGGCGAATCCGCCAGGAAGGAGTATCGGCATTTTCGCATCAAAACGGTGGAAGGGCCCAATGACTTTGAATCTATGAGGGAAGTGGTGGGCCGCCGGTTTACCCATGGGCTGGAGGAACTGGAG
>JAFUPO010000168.1 GCA_017481185.1 Clostridia bacterium
ACCCCCTCTACTCCGGCACCAACACGGGCCGGGACTGGTTCATCAAGGAAGGGCGCTATCTGGTGCGCAACGGCCATTTGGAAAACTGGGGCTACCAATGGTTCAAGGGTGAAAGCCAATATATGGAGCGCTATGAATACATTCCCCAGCCGGGAGACTGGATGTTTTTTACCTGGACCTCCGGCACGGATACGGATCATGTGGCTATGGTGGAATACTGCACCCGGGATGAAAAGGGCAAGGTGTTCGTTCATGTGATCGAGGGCAATAACCCCAAGGCGGTGGCTCGCAATGTATATCCTCTGGAAAATATGCAGGTGCTGGGCTACGGCACCGTTCACGACGTGTGCGATTGGACCATGCGCTACGGCAACATTGGCAAAAAGGTCGCGGCCCTACAGGAGGACCTGATCTATCTGGGCTATCTGGAGGGCAATGCAGACGGCAAGTTCGGCGCCCAAACGGCCAATGCCATCCGCGTTTTTCAGAAAACCATGCCTGATAAAAAGGTCAACGGCATCGCAGACATGGCCACCCAGCAGGCTATGGCCCAGGCTGTTGAGGATAAAATTAATGCAGACCCTACCAGCTGGCTGGTGATCGACTGACAAGGAGGGTAAGATGATGCGCAGAAAATGGTTTCTGGTGCTGGCGCTTGTAGTGTTGCTGGCCCTGCCGGCCCTGGCCCTGGGGGAAATCACCTGGGAGGCCAACAAGAATTTTATCACCTTTGCGGAGCTGGATGGGCTCAAGGCTTACTTTCGCAAGGCCAATGAGTGGACCATCGTGACCAGGGATAATTTTGAGGAGCATCTGAACCTGATCACCGCCCGGGGAGAAACGGTGGATGAAGCCCGCCAGCGTTTTGCGCAGCAGACGCTGCTCTTTGAAGCCTATGCGGATTTTTTGCCCGATGACGTTTGCATCCGCCTGGAGCGATTTGAGGATGAGGCAAGCCGCCAGATCTGGCATTTCAGGCACTTCTCCTCTCAGGAGCGCAAGGACTATCTGGAGGCGGTGAACAACGGCGAGCTGCTGGCCGCCTACGATACCTTTGCTGGGGAGTTCAAAACCGGCAAGGTGCTTTTGCAGCATCTGGAGTGCGGTTACACCACCCGGCCGCCCTATGCCTATGAGTCGGGCAAGATGGAGATTCGTTATATCAATGGCCGCTGCTACGTGCTCACCTACGCGGTCAAGGGCCGGGCAGCCTCCCGCACCAAGCTGCGCAAGGGCTCGGAAAACGGCAAAATCAAGGATACGCCCTTTAACGAGAACTATCCCCTGTCCTTTGACGCGGACTATGAACCCACCCTGACGCCCCTGGAATGGAAGGATGTCCTTCCTGCCCAGGCAGCCCCGGGAACCCTTAAGGCAGCGGGAACAGTGGAGCGGGGCGGCAAAATTCAGGCGACCCTGGATGGAGAGAGCCTGATGGTTCAGGTAAACAAGAAGGGAGACTTCACCCTCTCCCTGCCCCTGAAGGAGCCGGGGGATCATGAACTGATCCTTACAGCTACCCACAAGGACCACACCGCCCGCCAGGAGGTATACGCTATCAACGTCAGCGACAAGCGCACGCCCCTGGTGCTGACAGCTTTCCCGGAGGCTGTTGCGTTGGCCGGGGATCAGCGAATCGCCGGTGAAACTGCCCCGGGGGCTGCCGTTACCCTGGCGCTGGACGATCGGGAGCCTGTGACCCTCACAGCTGATTCCCAGGGGAAATTTGATTTCACCTTCCATGTGATGGATGACCTTGTCCACGGGTTCGTGGTCACCGCCCAGGGGGAGGAACAGGATGAAAACGTGGCCACCGTGCTGTTTGCCACCGAGTATGAGACCTTTAAAGAAGGGCTCAAGGCCTTTGAAAAAAACCTGACCAAGGAGACCATTGCCACCCTGGCCAAGGCGCCGGAAACCTTTGTGGGCGAAAAGGTAAAGATCTCCGTGAAGGTGCAGGAGCTGATTTATACCCAGGAGGGCTTGGGGGTTCTGTGCACCTATAACCCGCCTCGAGGGAGCAAGCACGCCAAAAAGCCCCTGTATCTGACCCTGTACTCCTATGCCCAGGATCAGATCTACGAGGGCATGATCATGACTATTTACGGCACTGTGGACGGCGCGGAAACCTTCCTTAAACAGGAGGGCAATGAGACCCGTATGCGTATCCTCATGCAGTACGGCACCTATCTGACATAAAGGAAGGAGGCGTTTTCATGGATCGCATTACCCTGGGCCGCACCGGCATCACCACCTGCAAAAACGCCTTTGGGGCGCTGCCCATCCAGCGCATTTCCAAAGAGGAAGCAAAAAAACTGCTTTTAAAGGCCTACGATCATGGCGTCACCTTTTTCGACACAGCCCGGGCCTATTCTGACTCGGAGGAAAAAATCGGCTATGCCATGAGCCACCTGAAGGATATTTACATCGCCACCAAGACTGCCGCCACCACGGCGGAGGCCTTTTGGCAGGATCTGCATACCTCCCTGAAAAACCTGAAGCGGGATTATGTAGACATCTACCAATTCCACACCCCGGCTTTCTGCCCTAAGCCTGAGGACGGCTCCGGCCTGTATGAGGCCATGCTGGAGGCGAAGAAGCAGGGCAAGATCCGCTTCATCTCCATCACCAATCATCGCTTGAAGGTGGCTTGGGAGGCGGTGGAATCAGGCCTGTATGATACCCTCCAATTCCCCTTCTCCTACCTTACCGGCAAGCAGGAGGAGGAACTGGTGGCTGCCTGCGAAAAGGCGGGCATGGGCTACTTGGCCATGAAGGCCCTGGCAGGGGGCCTGATTACCCACACGGCGGCAGCCTACGCCTTTCTGAACCAGTACCCGGTGTTGCCCTTGTGGGGCGTGCAGAAGGAATGGCAGCTGGATCAGTTTCTGGCCTTTAACGAAAATCCCCCCGCGCTGGATGAGGAAAAGCTAGCTCAGATTCAAAAGGATCGGCAGGAGCTGGCAGGCAGCTTCTGCCGAGGCTGCGGCTATTGTATGCCTTGCCCCGCCGGTATCCAGATCAATGACTGCGCCCGTATGTCCCTGCTTATTCGCCGGGCCCCCTCCCAGCAGTTTTTGACGGAGGATTTTCAGAAAAAGATGGCGAAGATCGACCAGTGCATCGACTGCGGCCACTGCAAGGCCCACTGCCCCTACGGGCTGGATACCCCCAATCTGCTCAAGGAGAACTACCGGGATTATAAGGAGATCCTGGCAGGCAAGCCCTTATGAAAACGCTGATCATCGGCGGCGGCGCGGCAGGGC
>JAFUPO010000169.1 GCA_017481185.1 Clostridia bacterium
GCACCTGCCCCCGGGTATCCACATAGCTTACGCGGATCAGCACCTGTTCCTTTTCCCACAGATAGCCGTAGATCACCGCCTGAGCCCAGTGGGCCGTCAGGGGTTCCCTGGGCAATTCCTCCCCCTGCCAGAGTTTGATCTCCTCAATGGCCGCAGGCTCCGGGCAGCAGGCGTCCATCCTGCCGGACAGGGTCAATTCCACCCCGTCCCTTTCCAGCACTTTCTTTAAGGGGCGCTCAGCCTCCCAGCCCGCAGGCAGAAGGGACTGCCGGGCCGTATGCCCCAGCATACCCGCCTGCAGGTCCTTAAGGCTTCCGCCAGGGGCAAGGTCTGAGCCATGAAGGGTGAATTCCACCAGCTGCCGCACCGATGCCCGGATCTTTTGCATCACGCCCCGCCCCCTTTCTTTCTGTGTTGATTATGCCACACTTTGGGCCCTGTGGCAACTTGACAGGGCCCCTGTGCCTTTAGTAAACTGTTTTACGATTTCGTTGATTTGAGGGGGGATCTGCTTGCGCCTGTCATCCGTTCAGCTCTGTTTGTGCGCTCTCATGGCCGCCCTTTTAGCCCTGTGCAGCCAGATTCAGCTTCCCCTGCCGCCCATCCCGATAAATTTGGCTCTGCTGGCTGTGTACCTTTGCGGCGCGGTACTGGGCAAGCGCCTGGGCACCCTGGCTGTGGCCGTTTACCTCTTGATGGGTCTGTGCGGTCTGCCGGTGTTTGCAGGTTTCCAGGGCGGTCCCGGGGCGCTTTTTGGCAACACCGGCGGATACCTGTTAGGCTATCTGGCCTGTGTCTTTCTTACCGGCCTATGGCCCCACCGCCGCCTAATGGCCATGGGGCTGGGTCTTCTTGCCTGTTATATCCTAGGAACCCTCTGGTATATGCTGCTCACCAACACGACTCTATGGGCCAGCCTCACTGCCTGTGTGCTGCCCTTTATTCCCGGCGATATGGTAAAAATCGCCCTGGCCGCGCTGCTGGCCAGGCGCATTAAAAAAGCGTATGGCTAAACCATACGCTTTTGCTATCTCATAGCAAGCCCTGCACTAGAATGATCACAATCAGGATAGGAATTACGAATCGCAGATAGTTTTTGAACCACTTGCTCTTGGGCAGCTTCATGCCCTTACCAGTGTTAGCCTGAGCCAGATAGTTCTCATAGCCCCAGCCCCACTTGCTGACGCAGAAGAGCAAATACACCAAAGCCCCCATGGGCAGCAGCAGATTGCTGACGATGAAATCCTCCGTATCCAGCACGTTCATGCCCTTGATAAGCTTAAGATCCTTCCACACATTGTAGCCCAGCACACAGGGCAGGCTGGCTGCCAAAACGATAATCAAATTCAGCCAGGTAGCTTTTTTGCGGCTCCAGCCAAAGGTATCGATGCAATGGGCCATCAGGTTCTCAAACACAGCGATAACCGTGGTGAAGCTGGCAAAGGTCATAAACAGGAAGAACAGGCTGCCCCATAAACGGCCCCCTGCCATGTTGGCAAACACATTGGGCAGCGTTACAAAGATCAGCGGCGGGCCCTCGTTAGGCTGTACGCCGAAGGAGAAACAGGCCGGAAAGATGATCAGGCCTGACATCATGGCCACAAAGGTATCCAAAATACAGATGCGCATGGATTCCCCTGCCAGGGTATGCTCGTTGGTCATATAAGAGCCAAAGATCTCCATGGAGCCAATGCCAATGGAAAGGGTAAAAAACGCCTGATTCATGGCCGCGGTGATCACCTTGCCCAGCCCCACCTGGCCGACCCGGCCAAAGTCTGGCAAAAGATAGAAGGCCACGCCCTCCCCTGCCCCGGGCAGAAGGGTGCTGTGCACTGCCAGCACCACAATCAAAAGCAGGAGCAGGCTCATCATCCCTTTGGAGATGCGCTCCAAACCTTTTTGCAAGCCAAAGGAGCATACCCCAAAGCCAGCAACGACGATTATGCCCATCCATATTAGCATCTCCATCGGGTTGCCCCTCAGGGCCTCAAAGGTGTCCCGCACCTGTGCGGCGTTCAGCCCTTCAAAAGCGCCTGTGATAAATTTAAAGAAATAGCCCAGCATCCAGCCGGATACGGTGGTGTAATACATCATCAGCAGGTAGCAGCCAATGATACCCACGCTGCCCCACCAATGCCATTTGTGGCCGGGCTTTTCCAAAGCCTGGTAGGCCTTTAGGGCGCTGTGGCGGCCTGCCCGGCCCACCGCCAGCTCCATGGTGAGCACCGGGACGCCCATAATGGCTAGAAACAGGATATAGAACAGCACAAACAGGCCCCCGCCGTTCTGCCCAGCCACATAGGGAAAGCGCCATACATTGCCAATGCCAATGGCGCACCCAGCGCTGACCAGAATAAAGCCCAGCCGTGAGCCGAAATTCTCTCGCTTCATGGTTTCCTCCAGTATGCTACGAAAGTCGCTTTGTTCATCATAATGCCCCATGGCATGAAATGCAAGCAAAATTTTTTAAAAGAAAATGTATGTTCGCATTTTACATTCCCCAAGGGATGTGATAAAATGAAGGGGAACGGGCATTTGCACCGATTTTTCAAAGGTTAGGAGCTTTTTGAACGTGGCATTAACGATCGGCATGATCTCCCTGGGCTGCACTAAGAACCGTGTTGATTCTGAGCAGGCCCTGGGGGTGCTTAAGCAAAACGGCTATCTCTTGGTGTCCGATCCTGCTCAGGCAGACATTTTGGTGGTCAACACCTGCGGCTTCATCGAATCCGCCAAGGAGGAGTCTATCGACACCATTTTGGAGATGGCCCAGTATAAGCAGACCGGGCGCTGCCGCCTTTTGGTAGTTACCGGCTGCCTGGCCCAGCGCTACCAGGAGACCCTTTTTAATGAAATGACCGAGATCGATGTGCTCATGGGCGTGAACAATTATGATCAGCTGCTAAAGGCCATCGATAAGGCTTTGAAAGGGCAACGCACCGCCTGCTGCGCTCCCAAGCTGGATTTCTGGGAGCATGACCGGGTGCTGACCACCCCTTCCTATACGGCCTACACCCGCATTGGCGACGGCTGCAACAACTGCTGCACCTACTGCGCCATTCCGCTGATTCGGGGCAAGTACCGCTCCAGACCCATGGAGCGTATCCTTTCTGAGGTGGCCCAGCTGGCTGGGCAGGGGGTGAAGGAGCACATCCTGGTCGCCCAGGATACCACTCGCTACGGCACTGACTGGCAGGAGCATACCCTGCTGCCCGAGCTGATGGAAAAGGCCGCCGCCCTCCCTGGGGTGGACTGGCTGCGGGTATTGTACTGCTACCCTGATGAAACGGATCTGCGCCTCTTGGAGGCTATGAGCCGCCATAACAACATCTGCAAGTATCTGGATCTGCCCATTCAGCACATCAGCGGCCGCCTGCTTAAGGAAATGAATCGCCGCGGCACACCCGGTGAGATCAAGGCGACCTTGAAGGCTGCCCGGCAGATGGGCTTTGCCCTGCGCACCTCCATCATCGTGGGCTTCCCCGGTGAAACTGAGGATGACTTTAAGGAACTGATGGACTTTATTGAAGAGCAGCAGTTTGACCGGCTGGGCGCTTTCACCTATTCTGCGGAGGAGGATACCAAGGCTGCCCTGATGCCTAACCAAATCCCTCAGGAGCTGAAGGATGAACGGCTGGACATTCTTATGAAGCGGCAAACCACTATCTCCCTTTCCCGCAATCAGAAGCGAGTGGGCGATGTGTGCCGCGTGCTCATCACCGGCAAGGAAGGGCATCAGTACATCGGCCGCTCCCAGTGGGAGGCCCCGGAGATCGACGGCCAGATTTACTTTACCGCCGATAAAGACCTTAGCGTGGGCCAGTTCACCCGGGTGCGCCTCACTGGCGCGGATACCTATGACCTTGAGGGGGTAGCTGATGAATCTGCCAAATAAGCTCTCTCTGCTGCGCATTTTGCTGGTGCCGGTGATGGTGCTTTTCATGTACATTCCCGACTGGGGGCAGATCGCCGCGCTGCTCGTGTTCGCCATCGCCTCCTTCACGGATTATCTGGATGGGCATATCGCCCGCAGCCAAGGCATCGTGACCAATTTCGGCAAGTTCATTGACCCCGTGGCAGACAAGCTATTGGTGCTCAGCGCCTTTGTAATGCTCTGTTATCAGGGGCGGATGCCCGCTTGGGCCGTTGTAGTGGTTCTGGCCCGGGAGCTCAGTGTGGATGGGCTTCGCCTTATCGCCGTAGAGCAGGGCAAGGTCATTGCCGCAGGCCCCTTGGGCAAATTGAAAACCGTTAGCCAAATCGTATGCATCCTGTACCTGATGCTCTGCGGCTTTGTCAGCCTGCCGCAGATTGTTGCCACGGTGCTCATTGTTTGGACGGTGTTCATCACCCTCTGGTCCGGCATTTACTATTTTCTGCGCAGCTGGCAGCACTTGAAGGGAGCGTAAGCCCATGCTCATTGCTGAGATCCTGACCATCGGCACAGAGCTGCTTATGGGCCAAATCCTCAACTCCAACGCCCAGTATCTCAGCCGCCAGCTCAGTGCCTTGGGCATCGCTCAGCACCACCAAACGGTGGTGGGCGATAACCCTCAGAGGCTGAAAGCCGCTTATGAACTGGCCCTAAGCCGGGCGGACATCATCATCACCTCCGGGGGCCTGGGGCCTACGGGGGATGACATTACCAAAGAAATAGCCGCTCAGGCCCTGGGCAAAACCCTTATGCTTCGCCCCGATGCGGAGCAGATGGTGCGCCAGAGCTTTCAACGGCTAAACCGGCCCATGCCGGAAAATAACCTGCGCCAGGCGCATTTTACCGAGGACACTCTCATCCTGCCCAACCCCAACGGCACTGCGCCGGGGGCCATTGTACCGGCGGGAGAGGGGAAAGCTATCATTCATCTCCCCGGCCCGCCCCGGGAGCTGATTCCCATGTTTGAAGCCTCCGTGGCTCCCTGGCTTTTGCAGCGCTCCGGCGTTCAGATGGTCAGCTGGTACATCCGCACCTTTGGCATCGGGGAAAGCGAAGTAGATCAGCGCCTGGGGGATCTGGAAACCGGCGGCAACCCCACCCTATCCCCTTACTGCTCTTTGGGGCAGGTGGAGTTGCGGGCTACCGCCTCCGCCCCCACCCGCCAGGAGGCTGAGGGCCTGCTAAGGCCCCTGGTTGAAAAGGTGAAGGAGCGCCTGGGGGATGTGATCTATCACATCGGTGAGAATCAGCCGGACTTGGAGCAGGTGACAGTGCAGCTTCTCAAAGCCAAGGGGCGCACCGTTGCCGCCTGCGAGAGCCTTACCGGCGGGATGCTGCTTTCCAGGCTGTGCAGCGTACCCGGGGCCTCCCGGGTAATCCGGGGCGGCTTTGTGACCTACACCAACGAAATGAAAAACGCCCTGGCAGGCGTGCCCTGGGAGGTTTTAAATACCCACGGGGCGGTCAGCGCCCAATGCGCCATGGCCATGGCCCAGGGAACCTTTGAACGCACCGGGGCTGACGTAGCCCTCGCCCTCACTGGTCTGGCGGGGCCGGATAGCGATGAAAGCGGCCTGCCCGTTGGCACGGTGTTTATGGGCCTGTGCGACAAGGATCACTGTGTAGCCATTCCCTTTAGATTCTCCGGCAGCCGGGAGCGCATCCGTACCCTGGCTACCCTAAACGCCCTGGCGCAATTGCGCCGATGGGCCCTGACGAAGTAAATTTAAGAAAGGCAGCGATCATATGGCACCGAAGAAAGATAATTCCTCCAAAACTCCCGCCCCGGTGGCGGCGGAAGAGCGGCTCACAGCTTTGGAGTCTGCTCAGGCAACCCTGGATAAGCAGTTTGGCAAAGGCTCTGTGATGCGCCTGGGCGACACCCAGCAGGCAGCCATTGAGGTGGTCTCCACCGGCTGCCTGGATCTGGATCTGGCCCTGGGCGTAGGAGGCCTGCCCCGTGGCCGCATCATCGAAGTGTTCGGCCCTGAATCCTCCGGTAAGACCACCGTGGCCCTCCACGCCGTGGCAGAGGTGCAAAAGCAGGGCGGTATCGCCGCTTTTGTGGATGCCGAGCATGCCCTGGACCCCGCCTATGCCCAAAAGCTGGGGGTGAACATTGACGAACTCTACGTCTCTCAGCCGGATACCGGCGAGCAGGCCCTTGAAATTGCCGAGGCCCTGGTGCGCTCCGGCGCGATTGACATCGTGGTCATTGACTCCGTGGCGGCCCTGGTGCCTAAGGCAGAGATCGACGGCGAGATGGGCGATAGCTTTGTGGGCCTCCAGGCCCGCCTCATGAGCCAGGCCCTGCGCAAGCTGGCGGGCGTCATCAACCGCACCAATGCCATCGCCATCTTCATTAACCAGCTGCGCGAAAAGGTGGGCGTGCTCTATGGCAACCCCGAAACCACCCCAGGCGGCCGGGCCTTGAAGTTCTACGCCTCCGTGCGGCTGGATGTGCGCCGGGGCGAGCAGCTTAAGGACGGCAGCACCGTGGTGGGCAACCGCACCAAGGTGAAGGTAGTTAAAAACAAGGTGGCTCCGCCCTTTAGGGTCAGCGAGTTTGACATCATTTATGGCGAGGGCATCTCCAGGGAAGGCACCCTGTTGGATATGGCCGTAGCACGTGACATTATCCACAAGTCCGGCGCTTGGTTCTCCTATAAGGATCAGCGCATCGGCCAGTGCCGTGAAAACACCCTCTTGTTCCTGAAAAACAACCCCGAGGTGGCTCAGGAGATTGATTCCATCATTCGCGCCGAGCTTTTCTCAAAGCCGGTGGAGGAGCCTGCTCCCGGTCAGGCCGGGGATGGCGACGAGGCAGATGAGCTGCTGCTGGATGAATAAAGTATCGCCCACTTTCCAATTTGGAAAGTGGGCCTTGCTTTTTGCTTAGTTCAGTTCACAACCTTGGTCAGAGGCTTCCACATATAGGCAAAGTAATCGTCACAGCGCAGCTTATACCAATCGCCCTCCTCGCCTACCACCTGGAATCGTTCACCGGCTTTGCAGTTGCGGTAAGCGGCCCAGGCCTTGCCCGGCCCCGTGCGCAGCTGCGTATCTTCGGTCATTTCGATGGTAAACAAGGGTCTGGCCTGCTTTACCTCCCAGTCCGTCCACACGGAGGCATCCTTAGAAACATAGCACATGGCGTTGCGGAAACTGACGATCCAGTAATCCTCCAATTCGCGGATCACCGTTAGCCGCTGGTTGGCGTCAATCAGCCCCACTCGCTTTGAAGACTTGGAGGCCCAGGCCCGGGCCGGGATGTTGCTCTTGCGGGTATAGATGTGCTGAGGGTTCTCCGCCACGTAATCTGCCAGCAGCCAGCCCTCGGTGCCCTCGTGATTCACCCGGTACCAGCCGTCATATTCCTCCAAAATGGTAAAGGTTTCGCCATTATCCAGGGTGCGAATCCGCTTGGCGCTGGTCTTGTGATCCACCCGCAGGCTGACCCCCAGGCAAATGACCTCACCAGTGCCGTAGCCCCCATCCGCAAGAGCCGCTGAAAGGGCCGTAACCATCAAAACCGCAACTGCCCAGATCGTCCCAAATCGTTTCATTCAAACGCCCTCCCTTTAAAATAGGTTCTCCTTTTGTTCATTTAACGCTTCTCAAAATAAAATCTATCCAAGCAAAAGGGCAAATATTCGATGAAATGTACCTTGGGCAAAATGCCGTAATTCTCTTGACAGACGTGGTGGAAACCGCTAGAATATAAATGATCGGCCTTTGGAGCGCAGGTTATGGTCTGCGTTCGGCTGTTTTCAATAGAACCCATTTGCTTTCTTAATGTTGATCCCCCGCAGGCCAATGGGCCTCACGGGTGGTTTTTACGGAAATGTAATAGCCCTTCGGGGTTTTTGTAACTGTGCGCGCATCCATCCCGCAGCCTTTAGCGCTGCATCGTTTCATGCATCGGCTAATACCCATATACTGCCGGGGTATGCCTGTACAGACAAAAAGGGAAAATGAAAACAGTTAGGCCGTTCAGGAGATTCCTGAACGGTTTTTGTCGGTCATGCTGAATTGAGAATTTGAACAAAAAAGGAAAAGGAGGGAAAACCATGGTTGTATGGATTATTCTAGCCGCCGTTGTGGCGGGTGCCATCGGCGGTTTTGCTGGGTTCAAGTACCGCCAGAAGGTTGCCGAAGCCAAAATTGGCCGGGCGGAGGATTACGCCAAAACCCTTTATGAGGACGCTGTTCGTAAGGCTGAGGACTATAAAAAGGAAAAGGTTCTGGAAGCCAAGGAGGAAATCCTTAAAGCCAAGAGCGAAAACGACCGTGAAATGCGGGATCGCCGCAATGAAGTTCAGCGGGCTGAGCGCCGCCTGATCCAGCGTGAAGAAACCCTGGATAAAAAGGCCGACAATATGGAAGCCCGTGAGGAAAGCCTCAACAAAAAGCAGCAACAGATTCAGAAGCTTCAGGAAGAAGCCGAGGCCTACCATGCCCGCCAGTTTGGCGAGTTGGAGCGCATCGCCGGCATGACCCAGGATGAAGCCCGCCAGCAATTGGTGGAGCGCATCCAGAAGGACGCCTTCCACGATGCTGCCGCCCTGGTGCGGGACATTGAGAGCCGCGCCAAGGAAGAGGGCGAAAAAAAGGCCCGCAACATTATTGCTCTGGCTATTCAGAAGTGCGCTGCCGATCATGTGGCGGAGAGCACCGTTTCCGTCATCGCCCTGCCCAACGACGATATGAAGGGCCGCATCATTGGCCGCGAGGGCCGCAACATTCGCGCCCTGGAAACCGCCACCGGCGTTGACCTTATCATCGATGATACTCCCGAAGCCGTGATCGTATCCGCCTTTGATCCCGTTCGCCGCGAGATTGCCCGGTTGGCTGTGGAAAAGCTGATCA
>JAFUPO010000170.1 GCA_017481185.1 Clostridia bacterium
CCGGCAGGATGAGATCGGCACGCCCTTCTCCATCTGCGTGGACTTCGACACGGAGGAGACCCAGTCTGTCACCGTTCGCGATCGCGACACCATGCAGCAGGAGCGTGTGGCCCTTAAGGATCTGCGCCAGTACATTGAGGATAAAATGCGCTTCTAAGCGCCCCTATCAGCGCCCCGTTGCTATTATGCAACGGGGCGTTTTGCGTAAAAGGCTTTAGGGATTCTTGTGAGTAAGAAAATAGGATCATAAAAATGTATGATTCTAATTAAATGCACAAAAAATGGGGCATTTGAAGCCTGGTTTGTTGTTAATTAGTTAACTTTTTCAAGATATTGACATATGCGTTAAAAAACGTTAAACTAAAAACAACAGAGGGGAGATAGTACCCCAAATAATCGTTAATTTAACAACAGGAAGGACGGATCAATAATGAAGCACAGTTTGCCCCTGCTCCTTTTGGATAACTCTCATGCTATGACTGTTTTGGGCGAAGGCGAGTTTTCCTGCCACCGCATGACATTCGATGAGACCCGCGCCGTCCTGGATATGTTTGAGGAAGAGGATGTGCGCATTTGCTTTACCAACTCAGATATTCAAAATGTTATTTTCGGCTATCTGGGCATTGCCAAAAAAGAATACAAATTCAAGGATGTACATCATATGAAGGTGGGTCAGGAGGCCCTGGTGTTTAAACTCTATGTCGCACCGTCTGAGACCCAGCCCATTATTCATTTTGAGGATGGGTGGGAGGCTAAAAAGATCCAAAACATTTATGTCTATTGTCAGTACCTCACCCGTGTGAAATGATGAATAGCGTAACAAAGGCCGTGCAAATGCACGGCCTTTTAAAACACAAAAAAGAAAAGCGCTTGATATTTCAAGCGCTTGGTACACCTTCAGGGACTCGAACCCTGGACACCCTGATTAAGAGTCAGGTGCTCTACCAACTGAGCTAAAGGTGCATATCTTCGCTGCCGGTGAACCAGGCAACGAAGAGTATTATAGCAGGTTTTGGCTGATTGTCAAGCCTAAATTTTTAAAATGCAAAAATTTTGCCGAAAGGGCGTTAGGATTCACGGAGAACGCGCCCTTTCTTCCAGCGGCCAGAGAAGTAGAACACAAGACCGATCCAGAAGGGAGTGAAGCCAGCCAAGGCGTCGCCCAGCCAAAAGCCAACCGCCTCCATCTCCAGCACCAGGCCGAAAAGCAGCGCCAGGCCGATGCGCATCACGATGCCGTCCAGGATGGCCGTGGCACAGTTGATTTTGTAATTGCCGCTGCCATTGATCAAGGAGTTCATAATGGCCCTTAGCGCGCTGCCAAAGAAGAGCATCACTGCAATGGGCACATACTGCGGCACAATGGCCAGCACCGCTTTATCGCTGGTAAACAGGCTGAAAAAGGGCATCGGGAATAGGCAGACCAGCGTGGAAATCCCCGCAGCTATCGAGAGGGACAGGGCGCTGAGGCGCACCAGCAGCTGGTTTACCCGTTTGAACAGCCCGGCAGCGATGTTCTGCCCCACCATGGTGGAGCCGGCGGTGTTGATGGCATTGGAGACCAAGTTGCTGATGCTGGCCACCTTGTTAGCCACGCCTGCAAAGGCGGAAACCTCCAGGCTGAAGGAGTTAATCCAGGAGTTGACGAAAAGCTTGGACACCTGGATGGCAGCGGATTTGATGGCCATGGGCGTGCCCAGGCGCACCAATTCCACAAGCATGGCTTTATCCCAGCGGATAAACTGCCACCGGGTTATTTTAAGCTGAAACTGGCTGCGGTGGCGCACAAGGAATACTGCGCAGGCCACAAAGCTGACCGCCTGGCTGATCACCGTTGCCAGGGCTGCGCCGCCGGGACCCATATCCAGCCCCATTACGAACCACAGGTCCAGCACCAGGTTCATCACCGCCGCCAGGCT
This sequence comes from Clostridia bacterium, assembly GCA_017481185.1. The sequence continues at coordinate 1,920 of JAFUPO010000170.1, forward strand.
GATGAAAACAAAGGGATGCTTCGAATCGCCCATGCCTCGCAAAATGGCGCTGACGATATTGTATCCGTAAATAAACACCAGCCCTGCCATGGAAATGGAGGAATAGTCTAACGCGCCCGAATAAGCCAGCAGCGGGGTGCTCATCCAATCCAGAATTTGACGCCGAAGCCCCAGGGCAGCCAGACTCATAGCCAAGGCGCAAACCATCAAAAAGCCGCCCATCGTACCCACGAACCGGCCTAGCTTATCCGTTTGCTTTGCGCCGATATAGCGGGAAATGATGACCTGCCCGGCGCTGGAAAAGCCCATGGCGATGAAGGTGAGAAAATGGGTCACGTCGCCGCCGATGGAAACGGCAGAGAGCCCTGTTTTGCCCAGATGATGCCCCACAACCACCATGTCTACCATGTTGTAAACCACCTGGAGCAGGTTGGATAAAAACAGCGGCCAGGCAAAGGTAATCAGCTGGCGGGTCAAATTCCCCTGGGTAAAGTC
>JAFUPO010000171.1 GCA_017481185.1 Clostridia bacterium
TGTTTTTTTGCAAACGGTAGCTGCGCTCCACGTTTCTCTCCCATAGGGTCTACGCTTGTTTTCGCCACAGGCGAAATAAGCAGTTATACTGGAAAAGCCCGTCACGCACGCAACGGACGGGCTATGCCATGCAGGGAATCAAACCGATTAGGCGCTGAGCACCTTGCGGCCCCGACGGCGACGAGCGGCCAACACGCGGCGGCCATTCTTGGTGGACATACGGGCACGGAAGCCATGCACCTTGCTACGCTGGCGCTTCTTGGGCTGGTAAGTACGGAACATTTAACAACACTCCTTGCAATGCGATTGATGTTAGTATGTATGTGCCATCGCCCCGGTGGTCAGGGCAATGCCATTTACCATAGAACAGCCTTTACAGTATACTAATCCAACACCATTTTGTCAAGGGCGAGCGTAAACTTTCCGGCGCTTTTCGCACCCTTTTTTCCTATCTTCATAGGCTGAAAGCATAAGCCAGCCTGTAAAGGAGGTCGCACTTTATGAAGGAACCCAGCCAAACCTCACCCTTTGCCGAATTGACCCTAAAGGAGCAGCAGGAAAAATGGATTGCCTGGCAGAGCCAGCACCTGGAGCAACGCCCCCTTTCCAAGGAAACAGCCATCCCGCCCGTCACCCTGCCTACCAGCAAAAAGAAGGAAGCGCCCGCTCAAGAGAGCAGCGCTTCCCCCGCACCCTTTCCTCCGCCCAGGCACAGCCAATACGATGCAGTTCTCAAACGGATGAATGAGGCTCGCAAAAAAGCAGTGGTCTGGCAGAAGATCACTTAAAGACCATTTGGCAGCTTTTTTCAACATCAAAAGCTTCAAAATAGGCGTTTTCCAAAGGAATCCATACCTGAATGAACCGCTCGTGAAGGGCCCTTCCGTTGCGTTCAAGGATACGTCTGCTTTGCTCCTGAGGCTCCAACTTCAAAAACACCCGCAGGTCGTAACCCATTTCCAACGCGGGATGCAGGCTATAGCATCCCTCGATGATGGTCAGCGGCTGAGGCTCAATGGTCACGGCCTCTCCCAGGCAGCCCTTGCAACAGTCAAAGGGCCTGAATGAAAAGGTCTCTCCCACTTTTAGGGGCTTAAGAACCTCCGCCTTGAACCGCTCATGATCTACATTGCCCCCCGGCTGCGAAAGCCTGTGGGGCGTTTTCTTTTCAACCGGCAAAAAGAAATCATCCATGTGCAAAAGATTGCCGCCAAAAAGCGCCTGCAAATGAGCGCCCAAGGTGCTTTTGCCGCTGCCGCTCATGCCATCGATGGCCACAATGATCCGATCTTTTTCACCCATCATCCGATCAATGGCTTTGATCAGCTGCCAGTAGCACTGGGCCCATTGAGGAACCAGCCGATAAGCTGGGTGATATGCCTGCCGATAGATCTGAGAATGGCTTACTGCCGGGCAGCCATCTTGCCGGTAGCCTTCAAAATAAGAAGCCGTTTCCGGCGTTTCCACCTGGCGGAGCTTCTTTTCCAACCCCTCCTGGCTGCCTCGTGGATGGGCGGCCAGTTCAAACAGCTTGGCCACTACCTCCAGCCTTATGCCTTCCCGATGCAAGGGGCCCAGGTGAAGCCGCCGAAGCCCGCCTCCTACCCTTTCAAACAAAGGGGCAGCGGAGGCGGGGGTGCTTTCATATTCTTCATAAAGCCGCTGGCGGCAGGCTGCCTGATCAGCAATCATATGCCCTGCGCCAAACTCAGACTGGTAGCAAAGCTTGGCCCAGTCCTGCCCCTGCATGAGGGGATACTGAACCCGATGCCACACAGCAATGGTTTCAAAATCCATGAATATCCCTCTTAAATTACGCCGCAGCTGGCATGAGCCTCGCTTTTTTCAGCGCCAGCACAATGGGCGGAATGATTGCCAGGTGAAGAATGATCCCCGGCCAGGCGTTAATGAACGCCCCTGCTAAA
>JAFUPO010000172.1 GCA_017481185.1 Clostridia bacterium
CACATAGTGGTCGTAGGGAGGGATGGTGCCCTCAGTGGGACCGTCGATGCCGCGGGCCTTGGGGCCCGCCACAATGTAGAACCAGCCCTTCTGGCCCAGGATTTTGCCGATGACGCTGCAGAAGGCGGCAAACAGGATGCGCAGGGTGCCGCACTCGCGTAGGGCCATCTCCATGGTCTCGGGGATGCCCAGGCCGATGCCGGCAGGGGTCTTGGTGACGTAGCGGCTCAAAGTGACGGCCAGCTTGCGGGGCTTGATGTCCTCCATGGGAATGGCGCGGTTCTGGGTGCAGGCTACGGCCTTCTCAGAGATGAACAGGATGTCGCCCTGCTGCATCTGCTCCTTGGCGTACTTGTTGACCACGTCCACCATGTCATCATCCTTGGTGATCAGGTGGGTCTTCAGGGGGATGCGCTGATAATCCACGCCATCCACGGTGCGGACCAGGTTTTTGCCCGGATTGGCGCTGTACTGCATTTCTTCGCTCATTTGGAATGTGCTCCTCTCAAAAGGGCGGCCAGAGGCCCGTCCCGTTTTGTGTATCGTTAAAGTAGAAGGTTTCTATGATAACCAAATCATTATACCACTGTACATAGTGGTTTTCCACAGTTGAGATAAATAATGTGGAGACTGTAAAAAATTTGCCCAGCCAAAGGATTCGGAGGGAAAGATAATCGGAAAGAAAACCGTCAGTCCTCGCCGATCTCCTCGGGGAGGGGGCGGCGGCGGTGCTCGATAGGGCCCCACTCGGGAAGGGGCAGGCGCTGCATGGCCCCGAAGGCCCGGCCCTTCAGACCGGGGTAGCGGCCGTTGAGCTCATAGACCAGCTCCTTGATCTCCTGACGCTTGGTGTTGCCGTTGGCGGGGCAGGGATTTTCCACCACGGGCAGCTCCAGCCGCGCAACGGTGTGCTTGACCAGGTTCTCCCCGCAGTAGAGCAGAGGACGGATCTGGGTGATCTGGGTGCGGTCCAACCAGGTGACGGGCTGGAAGCAGGACAGGCGACCCTCGAAAATGAGGGACATGAAGAAGGTCTCAATGGCGTCATCATAGTGGTGGCCCAGGGCGATCTTGTGGATGCCGCGCTCCAGCATGGCGTTATGCAGAGCGCCCCGGCGCATCTTGGCGCACATAGAGCAAGGGTTCTTTTCCTTGCGCAGGTCGAAGATGATGTGGTGGATCTCGCTATTTAAAATAGTATAGGGGATCTCCAGCTTCTCGCACAATTGGGCGATGGGAGTGAAGTCCATACCGGGGTAGCCGTCGGCGTGGCCCATGTCCAGGGTGAAGGCCTCCACCTCAAAGGGGACAGGGTAAAATTTGCGCAGCTCTGCCAGGGCTACCAGAAGCAGCAGGGAGTCCTTTCCACCGGAGACGCCCACGCCGATGCGGTCGCCGGGCTTGATCATGTCATAATCCTCTACACAGCGGCGAACAAGAGAGAGTATTTTGTTCAAGTTATCCAACCTCCAAAATGGGAGAGTTTTTGAGAAATGGGATGGTTTTTCCGCTATTTTAGCCGTTTTACACCACTTTTGCAAGGAAAACGAGGAAATTCAAAAACAAAAAATGAAAATCGAAAGCGAGAAAACGGGAGCAAACAAGAGCAAACAGGAGAAAACAAGAGATTTTACAATTCTAATTTAAAATTTTGAAAAAATTGATTGACACTTGGACGTTCAGATACTATAATACAAAACGTTCCGCTGGTGCAGTGGAACTGTGAATTTGTTTGAAATTCATTCTTTGAGATAAGTGAAGGAAAATGGAGGTTTCACCTATGTCCACTTTTATGGCTAACAAGGGGAACGTCGAGCGTAAGTGGTACGTCCTGGACGCCGCTGGCAAGCCCCTGGGTAAGACCGCTGCTGTCGCTGCTAACCTGCTGCGCGGCAAGCTGAAGCCCGAGTTCACCCCCAACGCCGACTGCGGCGATTTCGTCATCGTGATCAACGCTGAGAAGGCTATCCTGACCGGCAAGAAGCTGGATCAGAAGTACTATCGTCATCACTCCGGCTGGGTCGGCGGCCTGAAGGAAGTTCAGTACCGCACCCTGATGCAGACCAAGCCCGAGCTGGCCATGAAGCTGGCTGTTAAGGGTATGATGCCCAAGAACACCCTGTCCCATGGTTCTATGACCCGTCTGAAGATTTATCGCGGCGGCGAGCACGAGCATGCCGCTCAGAAGCCCGAGCTGTGGGCTGAGTAAGCAAGGAGGTAGACGAGCATGTATAAGAGCAAGAAGCCTTATTTCTATGGCACTGGCCGCCGCAAGTCCTCTGTGGCCCGTGTGCATCTGTTCCCCAACGGCACCGGC
>JAFUPO010000173.1 GCA_017481185.1 Clostridia bacterium
AAGGCTTGCGGATATAGCCGCATCCATCATGCTGCCACCCTGGAGGATTCGGTAAACACCGCCCGCAGCTTGGCGCAGCCCGGCGGCACGGTGCTCCTCTCACCCGCCTGCGCCAGCTTCGATATGTTCAAGGACTATGAGGAGCGAGGCCGGGTATTTAAACAGATCGTAAATCAGCTCAAATGACCGCCGCCTGCTTTCTCCCCCTCCCCCGGGAGAAAGGGCGTTTATCGCCGTAGACAAAGGGGGAGAGAATGTGCTTCATACCCAACCGGCGGCTGTAAAGAGGCAGCCGCTCAAACGCAATCCTGTCGATGGGGCATTGCTGGTCACCCTGCTTTTGCTTCTGTTGGCAGGATTGCTGGTTCTATTCAGCGCCACCTATTATGCAGCCCAGGACAAGGGGGACCCCTTGTCTGAGGTAAAAAAGCAGCTCTTTGGCATTGCCCTGGGGGCTGGAGCCATGTTGGTCACCAGCCGAATTCCTTACCGTTTCTGGCAGCGCACCTGGGTGGTGATGAGCTTTCTGGGGTTGAGCGTGATTCTTTTGATCCTGGTGATTATCCCTGGCATAGGCGTTTATCTGAATGGGTCACGCCGGTGGCTGTCCTTGGGAGGAATCAGCTTTCAGCCCTCAGAACTGGCTAAGTTTGCGGTGGTTTTGTACCTGGCCACCACGCTTACCTATCGGGGTAAAAAGATACGCTTTCTGTTCAAAGGCATCGTGCCGGTGCTTGTGGTGCCGGGAATTATGTTCCTTTTGATCCTGGAGCAGCCCAATCTTTCAACGGCCGGCTCCATCCTGATCGTATCGGCCTTGATGGTTATGGCGGCGGGCGCCCGGTGGAAGCATCTGGCCCTTTTGGGTGTGGGCGGCGTGGCGCTGGGCGGCTTTTACGCTTGGTCAGAGCCCTACCGCCGTGAGCGGCTTCTATCCTTTACGGATCCCTTTGCCAAGATGAGCGACGAAGGGTATCAATTGGCCCAATCCCTCATTGCCTTTGGCTCTGGCGGCCTGTTTGGCATGGGCCTGGGCCAGGGAAGGCAGAAATACGCTTATCTGCCCTATCCTGAGAGCGATTTCATTTTCGCCATCGTGGGGGAGGACTTTGGCCTTTTCGGCTGCCTGGCGGTGATCCTGCTCTTTGTAACGCTTATGTTTACGGGGATGCGCATCGCCGTTACCTGCCCGGATAAGTTTGGATGCCTCTTGGCCGGGGGCATCACCTGTTCGGTAGCGGTTCAAGCCTTTCTAAACATGGGGGTGGTGGTGGGTATCCTGCCGACTACCGGGCTGCCCCTTCCGTTTTTCAGTGCCGGCGGCACCTCCATCTCCATCATCATGGCCATGATGGGAATTGTGATGAACATTAGCCGCACCTGCGACGGACGCGCAAGATAAAGCCGCCACGCACCTGATTTTGACTGTGGCATAGGATGAAGCACAGTGAAAATGAGGAGGTGTGGCGGGTGGAATGCTTCCGTGTGGAAGGCGGCGGACGCCTGAAGGGTCAGGTCCGCACACACAGCGCCAAGAATGCCGTGCTGCCCATCATGGCAGCCAGTATCCTGACTGGCGAGGAAGTGGTGTTGGAGGGCTGCCCGGATATCAGCGATGTAAAGCATATGGGGGAGATCCTTCAAATCCTGGGCTGCCAGGTAACCTTTGAAAAGGGTTGGATCACTCTTAAAACCCATGGCCTACATAATTGGGAAATGCCGGATCGGCTCTCCAAGCAGATTCGCTCCTCCATCTTTTTACTGGGCCCCATTCTGGCCCGCTTCAAAAAGGCCACCGTTACCTACCCGGGCGGCTGCGAAATTGGCTTAAGGCCCATTGATCTGCATTTGCAGGGGTTGCGCGCCCTGGGGGCTGACATCCGGGAAGATGGTGGTATGATCTACTGCGATGGGCGGCAAATGCGTGCTGCGGATGTGCATTTTGATTACCCCAGCGTGGGCGCAACTGAGAATGTGATGATGGCGGCAGCTCTTTTGCGGGGGCGCACCACCATCCACAACGCTGCCCGAGAACCGGAGATTGCGGATCTAGAACGGTTCATGAACGACTGCGGCGCTCAGGTTGCGGGCGCTGGCAGCCATACCATTGTGGTGGAAGGCGTCAGTAAGCTGCATGGAACCAGCTACCGGCCCATGGCAGACCGCATCGTGGCAGGAACCCTTCTGGCAGCGGCTGCCATTACCGGCGGCGAGATTTTGCTTGAGAACGCGCCCTGCCAGGAGATGGTGGCCATTACGTCGAAATTAAAAGAGATGGGCTGCCGCATCCATGAGGAAGCAAAACGGATAGCCCTTTGGGCGCCGGAGCGCTTGAAGGCCTTTACGCAACTGCAGACTCAGCCACACCCTGGTTTTCCTACGGATATGCAGGTGCAGATGCTGGCCTTGGCAGCCACTGCCAAGGGAACCTCGGTGATCGCTGAAAACGTGTTTGAAAACCGCTTCACCCATGCAGGCGATCTAAATCGCATGGGCGCGAATATCTTGGTGAACGGGCGCACAGCTATTGTTCAGGGTGTGGAGAACCTGCGGGGCCATCGGGTTGTGGCAAGGGATCTGCGGGGAGGAGCCGCCCTGGTGCTGGCAGGCCTTAGGGCTCAGGGAACCACCTGGGTAGATCATGCGGCC
>JAFUPO010000174.1 GCA_017481185.1 Clostridia bacterium
ATTAAAGAGCGACTACCGCTATTCCAAGGATATCGTATACAACAACTTCCCCTGGCCCACGCCCACCGACGCCCAGAAGACCGCCATTGAGCACACCGCCCAGGCCATCCTGGACGCCCGTGCGCTCTACCCCGATTGCTCCCTGGCCGACCTCTACGATGAAGTCACCATGCCCGTGGAGCTGCGTCGCGCCCACCAGGCCAACGACAAGGCCGTCATGCAGGCCTATGGCTTCTGGGGCAGCGTCAAGACCGAGAGCGACTGCGTGGCCCGGCTGATGGAGTTGTATGCGGAGATGGTAAAGTAAATTCTCGCCTCCCTCGTCAGAGGGAGCCTTGAAAAATGCCAAAGAGCCTGCCGCAGATTCATTCTGCAGCAGGCTCTTTTCATGTTATTTTTACTTGTGATACAGCTTATGGGTCTGATACTTGGGATCGCAGGTAACGTTTGCGCCCAAGCGCTTGAACACGTTGCTGTCCACCTGGGGCAGGATCACCGTGGAATGAACCTCGCAGCCCTTGAGCAGGGGCAGCTGCTTCATGGCGATGGCGGCCCGCTCATCGGTAGCGGCGCAGATGGAGAGGGCTACCAGTACCTCATCCGTATGGAGGCGGGGATTATGGTTGCCCAGGTAGTTGCACTTCAAATCCTGAATGGGCTCGATGACATGGGGGGCGATGAGCAGCGCATCATCCTCAATGCCGCCCAGGGCCTTCAAAACGTTCAGCAGCAGCGCCGCAGAGGGGCCCAGCAGGTTGGAGGTTTTGCCGGTGATGATGCGGCCATCAGGCAGCTCCATGGCCAGGGCGGGAGCGCCGGTCTCCTCGGCGCGGCTACGGGCAGCGGCGATCACCGGCCGGTTCTCATCGCTGAGGTTCATCTTTTGCAGGAGCAACTCCAGCTTGTCCACCTCGGTCTGCTCCGCATGGCCCTGGCGCAGAGAACAGCGGGAGGCGTAGTACCGGCGGATAACCTCCTGCTTGGCAGCCTCGATGCAAGCCTCGTCATCAATGATGCAGTTGCCCACCATGTTCACGCCCATATCCGTGGGGGAAGCGTAGGGAGAAGTGCCGTAGATCTGCTCAAACACCGCGTTGAGCACCGGAAAAATCTCAATATCACGGTTGTAGTTCACAGTGGTCTCGCCATAGGCTTCCAAGTGGTAGGGATCGATCATGTTGTGATCGTCCAGGTCCACGGTGGCAGCCTCGTAGGCCACGTTGACCGGGTGCTTCAAGGGCAGATTCCAGATGGGGAAGGTTTCAAACTTCGCGTAGCCAGCCTGCACGCCCTTTAAATGCTCCTGATAGAGCTGGCTCAGGCACACCGCCATTTTGCCGCTGCCGGGGCCAGGGCCGGTGACCAGCACCAGAGGGCGAGAAGTTTCAATGTATTCATTGCGGCCAAAGCCCTCTTCGCTGACGATATGCTTCACGTTGTAAGGATAGCCCTCAATGTTATAATGCTTGTAAACCCTTAGGCCCAGGGATTCCAGCCGCTGCTTAAACATCACAGCGGAATGTTGCTCCTGCCAGCGAGTGAGCACCACGCTGCCCACATACAGGCCGATGGCCCGGAAGGCGTCAATCAGGCGCAGAACCTCAGCATCGTAGGTGATGCCCAAATCGCCACGGATCTTGTTCTTTTCAATATCATCTGCATTGATAACGATCACCAGCTCCGCCTGATCTCTCAGGGTTAGAAGCATGGAAACCTTGCTGTCAGGCCGAAAGCCGGGCAGCACCCGGGAAGCATGGGTATCGTCAAAGAGCTTGCCGCCCAATTCCAGGTACAGCTTGCCCCCAAACTTTGCAATACGCTTAAGAATCTGTTCCGACTGCATGGCGGTATACTTGCCATGATCAAAGCCAATGCGCATTTCTGAACCCCTCCCCTTTCCGATTTCAAAAACCACACCCGAATATTATATCATGCGAAAAAGCACGAAACAAGCTGTAAACTAATTTATATTTTTATAATCCATTGCTTTTTTATGAACCTTGCCATCCATTTTCAAATTGACAATCCCGCACAAAAAAGCGCCATCTCTTCCCTTTTAGCCGCCGTTTTTCTCTGCTACAATAGAATTAGCGAATTCACTGCTCCAACAGGAGGGCTTTTCAATGAGATACGATTATTTTGACGATGCACGGCGTGAATATGTCATCGACCGGGTAAACGTGCCAGTTTCGTTGACCAATTACCTGGGCACCCAGCGGATGGGCGCGGTGATCTCCCATAATGCTGGGGGCTACTGCTGGCTGGATTCCCCTCAGTATCACCGTATCACCCGTTTCCGCCCCAACGGCGTACCCATGGACTGGCCGGGCCACTATGTCTACCTGCGGGATGAGGAAACAGGCAAATATTGGTCCGTCAGCTGGCAGCCCACAGGGATCCCCCTGACAGAATCAACCTACGCCTGCCGCCATGGTATGGGGTATTCCATCTTTCAGTGCGCCTATCAGGGGATCGAGGCCAGCCAGACTCTGTTTATTCCTCGTGAGTCGGGGCCTGACGATCCTGTTGAGATCTTTGATGTGCGCATCAAAAACGCTACGAACCGCCCGCGGCAGTTAAGCGTATACGGCTATGTGGAGTTCTCATACCATCACATTGATATGGATAACCAGAATTTTCAGATGAGCCTGTATGCCGCCGGCTCCCATTATGAGAATAACGCTGTGCTGTGCGAGTTGCATTACGAGCAGGATAGCTGGCAATTTCTGGCGGGCAATTTTGTACCCGACGGCTTTGACGGCGAGCGGGATCAGTTTATTGGTGCCTACCGCACAGAGCGGGATCCCCAAGGAGTGGCCCTGGGCGTCATGGGCGGCTCCCATGAAATGTGCGGCAATCCCTGCGGCGCGCTGCAAAAGAAAGTGCTGCTGGCCCCTGGCGAGGAAAAAAGGCTCTTGTTTTACCTGGGCACCGGCCGGGGAGAGGTTATTGAAAAGGTGCGGCAGCGGTATAACGAGGCGGGCACAGACCGCGCCTTTAAGGAGCTGGCCAGCTGGTGGGATCAGAAGCTCACTGCCCTCAAGGTTCACACGCCTCACGAAAACATGAACCGCAGCTTAAATATCTGGAACCTGTATCAAAGCGAAATCAACGTGCTCTTCTCCCGCTTCGCCTCCTTTATTGAGGTGGGCGGCCGCACCGGCCTGGGCTACCGAGATACAGCTCAGGACGCTATGTGTATCCCTCACGCGGAGCCGCAGATGTGCAAACAGCGCATTGAGCAATTGCTCCACGGCCAGGTGGCTATGGGCTACGGGCTGCACCTATTCGATCCTGCTTGGTTTGAGCCGAAGAAGGAAGCCTTCAAGTCTCCCACGGTGGTGCCAACGCCGGACAAGGCCAGCATGATCCACGGCCTCAAAGACACCTGTGCCGACGACCATCTTTGGCTCCTGCCCGCCATTGTAGAATATGTCCGCGAAACTGGCGATACGGCGTTTCTGGAGCAGGTGCTCCCCTTTGCAGACGAGGGGGAGGCTACCGTTTACGAGCACATGAAAAGAGCCCTGGACTTCTCCTACACTCAGCTGGGCCAATCGGGGGTCACCAAGTGGCTTAGGGCTGACTGGAACGACTGCTTAAACCTGGGCGGCGGGGAAAGCGCCATGGTCGCTTTCCTGCTTATCTGGGCGACGGAGCATTTTCTGGATGCTGCGAAACACCTAGGCCGAAGGGAGGATGTGAAAAAATACGAAGTCCTCAAGGCCCAGATGACCCAGACCTGCCAAACGGTCCTTTGGGATGGAAATTGGTTCCTGCGCGGCATCACAGCCGACGGCCGCCCCATCGGTTCCCATACTGCCCAGGAGGGCAAGGTGCATTTGGAAAGCAACACCTGGGCCGTGGTGTCCGGCGCTGCCACCCGCCAGCAGGGTCTTTCCTGCATGGATGCGGTGGATGAGTGGCTTTTCACCCCCTATGGGCTGATGCTCAACGCCCCCTCCTTCTCCCAGCCGGACGATGCCATTGGCTTTGTCACCCGGGTCTACCCCGGCGTGAAGGAAAACGGCGCAGTATTCAGCCATCCCAACCCTTGGGCCTGGGTGGCGGAGTGCTGCCTAGGCCGCGGGGATCGTGCCATGAAGTTCTATGATGCCCTGCTGCCTGAGAATCAAAACGACCAGATGGAAATCCGCCTGGCGGAGCCCTATACCTACTGCCAGTTCATCATGGGCCAGGATCATTCCCGTCACGGTAAGGCACGCCACCCCTTTATGACTGGCTCCTCCGGCTGGGCCTACTACGCAGCCACCCGGTATATGCTGGGGGTTCGCCCCGGCTTTGATCAGCTGGTGGTAGACCCCTGCATCCCCAAAGCTTGGGATGGCTTCACCCTGGAGCGCTCTTGGCGAGGGGCCAGATATTTGATTGAGGTAAGAAATCCTGCTCATGTTGAAAAAGGGGTGGTCAGCCTTAAAGTCGATGGCCAAGCGGCTGAAAAAATCCCTGTTTTCACCCAGGGCAAACATCATATCGTTGTGACCATGGGCTGAAAGGAGTTGCCCCCAATGATTGAATTTGGCACCGGCGGCTGGCGGGCCGTAATTGGCGAAACATTTACAAGAGCCAACATTGAAAGGGTCGCCTGTGCGGTAGCCCGGCGCATGAAGTGCGAAGGCGTGGATCAGCAGGGCTTTTGCATTGGCTATGATCGGCGTTTTCTCAGCCGTGAATCCGCCATCTGGTTCTCACAGGTCATGGCGGCTGAGGGGATCCCGCTGCATTTTGTTAACCTGGCGGCTCCCACCCCTCAGATCATGTTCACGGTCAAACATATGAACCTTCCGTACGGCGCGGCCATCACGGCCAGCCACAACCCCGCTATTTATAACGGCATCAAGCTGTTTACCCGAGGTGGTCGGGATGCCAATGAGCAGGTAACCGAGGCGGTGGGCCAAGAAGCCAATGCCCTTTCTCCAGAGGAAATTTGTATCATTCCCTTTGAGGAGGCCTTGAAAAGCGGCCAGGTGCGCTTCATTGATCCCCGAGATGCCTATCTGGATTCTATTATGGCTAAAATTGATATGGAAGCCATCCGCCGCCGCAGGCCCCGGGTGGTGCTGGATCCCATGTATGGCGTGAGCCTCACGGGATTGATGACCATTCTCTTTACGGCACGCTGCGATGTGGATGTGATTAATGATCGCCACGACGCTTTCTTTGGCGGGCACTTGCCCGCGCCTAACCCCGAAACCCTTAAGGATCTGCAAGGCTCCGTCGCAGACCACCATGCAGATCTGGGCATCGCTACCGACGGCGATGCGGACCGGCTGGGCATTATCGACGAAAAGGGCCGTTACGTTTCTGCCAATGAGGTGCTGGTGCTGCTGTATTATTATCTGCTCAAGTACAAGGGCTGGACGGGCGCTGCGGTGCGCAACATCGCCACCACCCATTTGATGGATCGGGTGGCTGAAGCCTTTGGAGAAAGCTGCTATGAGGTGCCGGTGGGCTTCAAGCACATCTCCTCCGCCATGGATCAGCACAACGCTTTGATCGGAGGCGAATCCTCCGGCGGCCTGACAGTTCGGGGGCATATCAGCGGCAAGGATGGGCTTTACGCCGCTTCTTTGCTGGTGGAGATGATCTCCGTCACCCGCAAACCCCTCTCTGCGCTCATCAACGAGGTGCACAGCACCTTTGGCGCTTGCTATATGGCTGAATATGACTGGGCCCTGACGCCCCAAAATCGCCAGGAGATCCTGGATAAACTGTTAATCCGCAAAGAATTGCCAGACTTTGGTATGTTTGCTGAAAAAACCAGCTATCAGGATGGCTGCAAGGTCTACTTTAAGTCAGGCTGGATCATTGCCCGCTTTTCTGGCACGGAGCCCCGCATCCGCATTTTTGCCGAGATGCCGAACAAGGAGCAGGCGCTCAACCTTGTGCGCACCATGGCAAGCTTTTTGAGGCTAACCTTCACCGCTGATTTCAAGGAATGATACCATGAAGCTTAAATCCATCCGTTTTCAGATTCTGGCCATCATGCTGGTATGCTATCTGGTGCCCACACTGCTTCTGGGAGAGTATATGGGGCGCGTATTCTTTGCAAAGCTCCAGGAAAAAACAGAGCAAGCCCTGACCTCCGGAGCTGAACACGCCCGGGCCCTTACCATTCAGAGCATTGAGCGCGCCATCACCCTCTCCAAGGATGCCACCTATGACGGCGAGCTGACCAGCGCTTTAACAGCCTACATTCAGGATTCCACCAACGGCGAGGCGCTTCGTATGGCCCGCAGCTATCTGGAGCGCAAATATGGCCGCGAACCCCTGTTCACCTTTGCCGCCTGCTTTCCCATAGAGGGGGAGGAGATGCTCATTTACAGCCGGGCAGGCTATGACCAGGCTCAAATATATCATCAAACAGCCCATGAGCGGGTCAAGACCCTGGGGGAAACCTTGGATACCCGCTGCCTGTTCATCCAGGAAGGCGGCCATGTTTACCTAATCCGCAACCTGTATAATCTGCGTTTGGAGCGCTATGGGATGCTGATTCTGGGCGTTCGCTTGGAGCGCCTTACAGCGCCTGTTGACAGCCTGGCTTCCTCCTGGGATGCCCAGATGGACGTGCTTGTTGGCGAAGCAGGCAGTACGCAGTTGGATTGGGCCTCGCTTCCTGCCGGGTTATCCGGGCTGGAGACGGGGGACCGTATCACCTACAGCGTTTATACCCAGGCCCGGGATTATCGCCTGGGGATGCGCATGGCCGTATCCAAGCACAGGGTCTATGGTGAGCTGGAAGCCTTTCAGCAGATGATGATGTGTCTTTTTCTGGTGCTCATCCCTGTAATGGGCCTCATCCTATGGTTTGTGAACAAGCGCATCGTTCGGCCTATTCGCCTTTTATCCCAAGCCTCCCGGCGCATTGAGGCGGGCGAACTGGGCGTTACCGTGCCCATGCACGGCGGCGATGAGCTGGGCGATCTGGGCAGGGCTTTTTCCAACATGAGCACCCGCATCGCCCACTTGATCGACAAGACCTATAAGGAAGAAATCGCCCTTCGGGATGCCCGCATCCAGGCCATGCAAAGCCGGATCAATCCTCACTTTATCAACAACGCCTTAGAGTCTATTAACTGGCAGGCCCGGCTGGAGGGTTCTCAAACTGTCAGCACCATGGTGGAGAGCCTAAGCGTGCTGCTCAATGCCAGTATGGCCAAGGGCAACAAGCGGATGGTGATGCTTTCAGAGGAAGCGGAGGTCGCGCGGGCTTACTTTTATTTTATTGGTCAGCGCTTCGGGGAAAGGCTGACTGTAAGCCAATCCATTGAGGAAGAAGCTCTTCAAGCAGCGCTTCCCCTGCTGACCATCCAGCCCCTTTTGGAAAACGCCATTGAGCATGGCATCGCCCCAGCAGGCAGCGGGCATATCACCCTATCCTGCCAACGGGAAGGCGAGATACTTTCCATCCATGTGCTCAACAGCGGCAAACCCCTAACCGATGAGGACCGAAGCCGCATCGCCCTGGCCCTCCAAGGCGATACTCAAGGAGGGCATCATTTGGGCCTGGCTAATATCGCCAGTCGCCTGCGCCTGATCTACGGGGATCGGGCGCAAATTCAGGTGTTTCAAGACGCGCAAGGATGGACGGATGTGCATCTGCGTATCCCCTTTGCGTTCAAGCAGGTTTAAGCTTTGTGCAATTTGGTGTAATATTGCACAAATTGCAACAACAAAACGCATTTAGACGCAATGACGCATTTTTGAAGCATTGATATAATAAAGTTATCACATAGGAACCGTTTACCAATTTCAGAAAGGGGATTTAAACATGAAAAAATGGTTTGCTCTCTTGTTGGCCATGGTCATGATCGTGCCTTCCTTTGGCGCTCTGGCCGATGGCGTGACCCTCAAAACCGTCAGCTCCTTTGCTGGCACCGACGCTGCGGCCGAAAGCTATGTGCAGCTGCTCAAAGACTACGAAGCCAAGACCGGCAACAAGGTGGAAGACTCCTCCGCTACCTCCGACGAAGCCTGGAAGGCCAGCGTGCTCAACGACTTTGGCGTAGGCAACGAGCCTGATGTGCTGTTCTTCTTCGCTGCCAATGCCGACTCCGCCCCCATCCTGGACAAGGTGGTGCCCATTAGCGAGATCAACGCTGCCTATCCCGAGCTGAAGCTTACTGAGAATGCCGTTCTCACCGAGCCCGATGGCAAAATCTATGCCATTCCTTCCCGCCCCTTCTGGGAGGGCCTGTTTGTGAACACCGACCTGTTTGAGCAGTACGACCTGGAGCTGCCCACCGATTGGGCCAAGCTGGAAGCTGCCATCACCAAGTTCAACGAGGTTGGCATCGTGCCCATCGCCGTTTCCCTGTCCGATATTCCTCATTACATCGCTGAGTTCGCCATCATTGCTTCCGGTACGCCTCAGGAGCATATGGCTCGCCCCACCACCGTGGAAGAAGTGCCCCAGTCCTGGTACGACGGCATGGATCTGATTGCCAAATTGTATCAGATGGGCGCTTTCGCTAAGGACGTAAACGCTACCACCGAAGCTGTGACCAGCCAGATGTTCAAAGACAAGAAGGCTGCCATGCAGATCGACGGCAGCTGGTTTGCCAACGGCATCCCCGCCGCCAACATGGATACCACCATCGTGATGCCCTTCCCCACCTATGCTGAGGATGCGGATAAAACGGCTTTCATCGGCGGCGTATCCATGGGCTTCTACCTCACCCGCAAGGCCTGGGATGATCCTGCCAAGCGCGATGCCGCTGTGGAGCTGCTGGCTCACCTGACCAGCCCCGACAGCGCTGCCAAGATCGGCGGCTATCAGTTCACCGGCAAGCTGCTGGAAAGCTCCTATGAGATGATCAACAATGCCAACTATATGCTCAGCCCCTTCCAGGATAGCATGACCAAGGAAGCCCGCGAGGCTTGGCTGCTGGGCTGCATCGCCTCTATCGCTGACGGCACCATGACCGCTCAGGAATGTTGGGAGAAGGTTATGGCCCTTAAGCCCTTCGGCGAATAATTTCTCAGTTAATTTAACCTTTCCTCATGCCGGGCCCCGTTTCCGGGGCCCGGTTTTAAGCAACTCAGGAGGTATGCACCATGCTTTACAGGGACAAGCGGCCGCTGAC
>JAFUPO010000175.1 GCA_017481185.1 Clostridia bacterium
ACAGCGGGGTCCCAGATCACGGCCAATGTTGGTGGCGCCGATCAGGACGATTTCAGGCAGTTTCTCCTCCACCAGATCGCACAGCACCTTGGTGTAGGCGTCGGTGGTGTAATCCTTCAGCAGAGCATGGTCACACATATAGACCTTGTCGGCACCATAGCCGCCCAGCGCCTTGGCGTAGTTCTCGTTCAGATTTTCGCCCATCAGGACGCCGCACAGCTCTACGCCCAGGTCATCGGCCAGCTTGCGGCCTTCGCTGAGCAGCTGATAGCTGATGGACATGATCACGCCGTCACGCTGCTCGCAGAATACCCATATACCCTTAAAGGCCTCAGTATCTTTACTATTAAAGCTCATTGTTTCGTCCTCCCTTCCTTAGATCATGTGCTTCTCGCTGAGAATGGAAACCAGCTTGGATGCTGCCTCAGCAGGCGCACCGTCGATCATCATGCCGGCACCCTTCATCGGGGGAGAGAAGGACTTATAAACGTTGGTGGGAGAACCCTTCAGACCGATGGTGTCATCGTCGATCAGGGGGTTATTCTTCAAAGCCTCATAGTCCAGAACGGTCATGGGCTTGGAATAGCACTCCAAAATGCCGGCCACGCTCATGTAACGGGCATCTGCCAGTTCCTTCACGCAGGTGACCAGGCAAGGAGTCTGAGCCTTCAGCAGCATATAGCCGTCTTCCAGCTGACGCTTAACGATCACGTCGCCGTCCTTAACCTCGATATCCATAGCGTAGGTGATCTGAGGAATGTGCAGCTTTTCAGCGATCTGGGGACCAACCTGAGCAGTGTCACCGTCGATGGCCTGACGGCCACAGAACACGATGTCATCCACTTCCAGACCGATGTGGCTGATACCGGCAGCAATGATCTGAGAGGTAGCGTAGGTATCGGAACCACCGAACTCACGGCCGCAGATCAGATATGCCTCGTCAGCGCCCATAGCCAGCAGCTCACGCAGCATGCTCTCGGCGGGAGGGGGACCCATGGAGACAACGACCACCTTGCAGCCGGTAGCGTCCTTGATCTGCAGAGCAGCCTCAACAGCAGCCAGGTCATCGTGGTTGGTAATGGTCGCCATTGCGGCACGGTCCATGGTGCCGTCTTCCTTAACTGCCACAACACCGGAGGTATCGGGCACCTGCTTCACACATACGAAGATTTTCATAATGCCTTACCTCCTTACTTAACACCGAGGGCAGCGGAAATGACCATCTTCTGGACTTCGCTGGTACCCTCGTAGATCTCGGTGATCTTAGCGTCGCGCATCATGCGTTCCACGGGATATTCACGGGTGTAACCGTAGCCGCCGAACAACTGGACAGCGCGGCGAGTCACATCGGAGGCAGCCTCGGATGCAAACAGCTTTGCCATGGCGGCGTCAGCAGAATAAGGCTCGCCGTTCTGCTTCTTCATAGCTGCGGAGTAGACCAAATACTTAGCAGCTTCCATCTTGGTGTGCATATCAGCCAGCTGGAACTGGGTGTTCTGGAACTGGGAGATGCGCTTACCAAACTGGATACGCTCCTTGGTGTAGTTGATGGTCTCTTCTACAGCACCTCCGCCAATACCCAAAGCCTGAGCAGCAATGCCGATACGGCCACCGTCCAGAGTCTTCATGGCCAGAGCAAAGCCCTTGCCCTTCTTGCCCAGCAGGCGATCCTTGGGGATGATGCAGTCTTCCATGACCAGCTCACAGGTGGAGGAACCCTTAATACCCATCTTCGTCTCGTGCTTGCCCACGGAGAAACCGGGATCGGTGCGCTCCACAATAAGAGCGGAGATCTCCTTGGACTTACGGCCGCGCTTGTCGATCACCTCGCCGGTGATAGCG
>JAFUPO010000176.1 GCA_017481185.1 Clostridia bacterium
GATGAAGACGTGCTGGATACCTGGTTCTCCTCCGCCCTGTGGCCCTTCTCCACCCTGGGTTGGCCGGATAAAACCGAGGATCTGAAGTATTTCTATCCTACCGATGTGCTGGTCACCGGCTATGACATTATCACCTTCTGGGTCAGCCGAATGATCACCTGCGGCGTTGAGGAGATGGGCGAGACCCCCTTCAAGACCGTGCTGATTCACGGCCTGGTCCGTGACGAGCAGGGGCGCAAAATGTCCAAGTCCCTGGGCAACGGCGTGGATCCTCTGGAGATCGTTGAAAAGTACGGCGCCGATGCTCTGCGCTTCTCCCTGGCCATGGGCATCAGCCCCGGCAACGATACCCGTTATTCCACCGAAAAGGTGGAGTCTGCCCGCAACTTTGCCAACAAGGTGTGGAACGCCTCTCGTTTCGTTCTCATGAACACCGAGGCCTACGAGTCCCTGGAAGGCAAGAAGCTGGAGCTGCCCGATCAGTGGATCCTGACCAAGTATCAGGAGGCTGTGCGGGATATTTCCGCCCACATGGAAGACGGCGATTTCGGCCTGGCCGCTCAGAAGATCTACGACTTTGCCTGGTCTGAGTTCTGCGATTGGTACATTGAACTGGCTAAGTCCCGCCTGCTGGGCGAGGACGCTGAGAGCAAGGCTACTGTCCGCGTGGTGCTCCTCTACGTGCTGGAAGGCCTTTTGAAGCTTCTGCATCCCTTCATGCCCTTCATGACCGAAGCTGTGTATAAGTATCTGCCCGGCGCAGAGGGCTTCATCATGCTCTCCAAGTGGCCTGAGGTGAAGGCAGAATATGACTTCCCCACTGAGGAAGCTCAGATGCAGGGCGTGATGGACATGATCCGCGCCATCCGCAACCTGCGGGCTGAAATGAATGTGACCCAGGGCAAGCGCACGCGCCTGATGCTTTTGCCGGGCGCCGGATGGGAGGAAACCCTGTCCAGCGCAGGCCAGTACTTCATGCGTCTGGCTGGCGCCTCCGGTGTTGAACTGATTACTGACCGCGCCCAGGTGACCGAAAAGACCGTTTCTGCCGTGTGCCTGGCTGGCGAGTTGTTCATCCCCCTGGGCGACCTGGTGGACTTTGAAAAGGAAATGGCACGCCTGGAGAAGGAAAAGAAGAATCTTGAAGGCGAGATTGCCCGGGCCAATGGCAAATTGAACAACCCTGGCTTTGTCTCGAAGGCTCCTGCTGCACTGGTGGAGCAGGAAAAAGAAAAGCTGGCCACCAATGAAAAGATGCTGGCTGCTCTCAAGACACGCATCCAGGAATTGGCTGAAATGAAATAACCTCAAGAGGCCCCTTTTCTTCCACAAGAAAAGGGGCCTCATAAAAAGGAGCCTGATTCCATGACCGCAAAACAGATCATTGATCTGATTCACGCAGCCCAGTACACAGGCGAAAAGCATGGGTTGGATAATACCCGCAAGCTGCTGGATCAGCTGCATATTCCCCATACCCCGGCCCCGGCGATTCATGTGGCAGGCACCAACGGCAAGGGCAGCACCTGCGCCATGCTGGAAAGCGCCCTGCGCCACGCTGGATATAAAACGGGTCTGTATACCTCGCCTTTTCTGCAGGTGTACAATGAGCGCATCCGGATCAACGGGCAAATGATTTCCGATGAGATGCTGGAGGCCTACGGTGCTCCGGTGCTTGAAGCTGCCCAGCGCCTGACACGGGAGCAGGGCATCCGCCCTACTGCTTTTGAACTGGGCACAGCCATGGCCTATTCCATCTTCTACCATGAAAGGGTGGACTGTGCTGTTGTAGAGGTGGGCCTGGGCGGCAGGCTGGATCCCAGCAATGTGATTACGCCCAAGTTCTCGGTGATCGCTGCCCTGGGGTTGGATCATACAGCTATCCTGGGGGATACCCTGCCTCAGATCGCCGGTGAAAAGGCAGGTATCATCAAGCCTGGGGTACCTGTGGTGGCCTTGAAGCCCGTGGATGAGCAGGCAGCGCAGGTGATTGAAGAAAAGGCAAAGGCTTTGGGAGCACCGCTTTTGTGGGCGGAGCACCAACAGATAAAGGGGAAGTTGGATGCGAAGGGCTCGTATCTTGAAATGGATGCGCCGCAGCTAAAGATGCGGGCAAGGATCAATCTGCCCGGAGCACACCAGAGCACCAATGGGCTGCTGGCTTCTATGGCCTTGAAACTATGGGGCCTTTCCGAAGGGGAGATCGCTAAAGGTCTTGAGCTGGCCCAATGGCCCGCGCGCCTGGAGTGGGTGGAAAACGTGCTGCTGGATGGGGCGCATAACGCACAGGGAGCACGCGCGCTTAAAGCTTATACAGATGCTTTTTTAAAAGAGCACAGACGGGTGCTCTTGATGGGCGTGCTGCAAGAAAAATTGGATGCAGAGATGCTCTCTATGATGGCATCCTTAACCGACCAGGCGGTAACGGTCACGCCGAATAGCCCCCGTGCCCTGTCAGCCAAAGCATTGGCTGAAAAGCTTAAAGCTCACGGGTGTCAGTCACTGCCCTGCGATACCCTGGCGGCAGGTCTCAAAAAAGCTCTAGAGCTCGCAGAGGATGGCGTGGTCATCTGCGCAGGTTCTTTATACCTGGCGGGTGAAATGCGCTCCCTTCTAGGGCTTGAACCCCGCTGATTTTTTCGGTATACTGTTAAGGTGAGTTCTGTTTGGAGGTACGTTGTATGGCCTTTAACCATATCCCGGTGATGCTGGAGGATGTAATGGCATGGATGCCCCTGAAGCCCGACGGCGTTTATGCTGACGGCACCCTGGGGGGCGGCGGCCATTCCGGCGAGATCCTTAAGCGATGCGGCGGCACAGCCACCCTGTATGGCATCGACCGGGATCCTGCGGCCCGGGAAGCGGCAGGGGAGAGGCTGAAAAAGTACCCCGGCTTCCATGTGGTTGC
>JAFUPO010000177.1 GCA_017481185.1 Clostridia bacterium
AAAGGTGGGCCAGCGCTTTTGATGCGCGCCCGCCCCTCCTTCTTCACGCTTCACGTTCAAAACCTCCTTCCATCTGATGGAAGGAGGGCCAGCGTGTCGACAAAGTCGGCACGCTGCCAGAC
Source organism: Clostridia bacterium (assembly GCA_017481185.1). Next base: position 123 of record JAFUPO010000177.1, read on the forward strand.
GTGGAGAAATTCCGCAAGGCAAGGCGGCGAGGCTGCCAATGAGGGAGTTTACACACACGTAAATGACCGAAATTGGCAGTCGATGCCAACACAGCAAGCAAGCCCTCCGACCCTATGGTCGATGGGCTTGCGGTTGCGGGATTTATCAACGGTCTGAACCCTCCTTCCATCAGATGGAAGGAGGGCTCTTCGTTTCTCTCTTTTAGGCGGGCTCCTTTTTCACCTCGCCGCTGGGCTTAAACACCTTAAAGCAGTACGCCATGATGGCGGCGGCAAAAAACAGCGTCATAATCTCAGCCAGCCACAGGGTAGCCCGGCCCTGGGTGGTGCCGGTGAGGGCATGAATAAAGGCAAACACAAAGGCGGAGATAAAGGTGCCCAGGCTTTGGGCCGTATAGCCGAAGGAAACGCTTTTGGTTCGCAGATGCTTGGGCACGGTCATAGACATGGCGCTGGTCATGCCCGGGCGGGTGAGGCCGTTGCCGATGCCGATAAACACGCTGCCCACGGCAAACAGGGGTACCGTTTGAGCGATCGCGCAGATGAACAGCCCCAGGCAGAAGGACAGGGCGGAAACCACCAGCAGCCACCGCTTAAAAAGGCGGTGAACCTTTTCATACAGACCTGAAAGAATCATCCGCACAATGGAGTTGCACAAAATGATGGCGCTGGCCACCGCCGCCGTGGCGATGCCCTCGCCCACCACAATCAGCGATAGGGAGAGGATGTAGCCGTTTAGGCAAATGCCCCACAAAAACATAAATGCCGTCATCAGCCAGGCCTTGGCCGGCAGGTGCAGAATGTCCCTTAAGGCGGTGCGCTCCTTGGGCGCGCCGGTGTTGATCACCGGGGGATTTTCAATCTCCGGCAGGGTTGCCAGGGCGTAAATAAAGAAGGGCACGGCGATCATGGCCGGAACAAAGGAGTAGTACCAGGCGATGTCCGCCAGGATGCCTCCGAACTGCATGAAAAAGATGGAGCCCAGCGCCGCCACGCATTGAGAATAGCCCAGCATGGATCGCTGCTCCCGGCCCTCGTAAAGATTCACAATGTAGTCCGTGGTGATGGGGGTGCAGATGGCCGCCGCCACGCCCAGTATGCAGCGAAAGAACAGCATCACATAAATATCATGGAACCAGATGGGGCCCAGCGAGCCCACCAAATAGCATATAAAGGCGATCCACAGCATCATCCGCCGGGTGATCTTGCGGATGGCCGCAGGATACAAAGGCGTCAGCACCAAAATAACGCCGTTCACAATGGTGGATAAAAGCTGAATCAATACCACATTCACATCAGGCAAGGCGGCCCTGATGGAGCCCATCACCCCTGCCACGGAGCTTTGGGCAAAGTCCGGCACATCGGTGGAGATGATGCCAGCCTTCAGCACCCGCTGCTGGCGGGGCGACATTTTTTGCACATCCGCCTGGCTGATCGCCCGGCCCTTGCTTGACCCAAACATATGAAACGATCCCTCCTCATCTCTCCCCTTGTTGTTAATTTTATCACAGACTTAGTTAACATTCTATCAATTAAAACTTGTGCTGTATAAAGTGAAAATTGTAATCGTTAAATTTAATACAATTTTTGTGATCACGCCACAAGTTTTAAATGTTGTACAGAACCTGGCTTGTTAGTTTATTATCAAAGCAAGCATTATACACAAATCTTAAAAAAGGAGATTAAACAAATGTCTGCATCACAAAGGGAAAAGTTTAGCGGCTGGATCATTCTGATCGCCTGCGCCATCTCTTCCGGCTTTCAGCAGGCCCTGAGCAACACCGGCTCGCTGTTTGCCACCTACATCGCAGCTGATCTGGGGGTCACGGTGGGCACCGTTCTGCTGAAAAACACGGTGATGAACCTGGTGGGTATGCTCTCCAATATGTTCCTGGCCAAATACATCTACGCCAAGATCGGCACCAAAAAGAGCTTCATTGTGGGCTCCCTATTGAGCGTGCTCGTTTATCTGATGTATGCCAACGTTTCCAGCTTCGCCATGTTCATGGTGGCTGCCTTCATCAACGGCTTTGTGGTGTGCATCGGTATGCAGACCTTCACCACCGCCTGCATCGCCAAGTGGTTCTACACCGGCCGCAAAACCACCTCGTCTGTGATGATGGCGGCCATCCCCGGCGCTGCGGCTGTGTGCTCCTTGCTGGTGGGTCAGCTGCTGGCCCACTTTGAATGGCGCACCGTGTATCAGATCATGGCGGCCATCGTTTTCGTCACCGGCTGCGGCTCCTCTCTGTTCGTAAAGGATTCTCCCGAGCAGGCTGGCCAGAAGATGCTGGGCTACGACAAGTTCCTCGCTGACCAGAAAAAGACCGGTCTGCAAACCAAGGAGGAGCCCTCCATCGACGCCGCCGACGCCCAGAAAACCAAGTTCTACTGGATTCTGGTGGCCACCGTTTGCTGCTTCGCCCTTTTGAGCACCACCCTGGGCGTTTACGCGCCTGTTTTCTGGCAGGGCCAGGGCATGGATGTTGTGCAGTCCTCCCAGCTGTCTTCCATCATCTCTCTGCTGACGCTGGTATACGTT
>JAFUPO010000178.1 GCA_017481185.1 Clostridia bacterium
AGCACTATAAGCCCGGCGATACGGCCGCTCAAACGCAGCACCGGCTGCTTCAAAAGGCCAACGACCTATACGAAGGCGCCCCGGGGGACGATACCACCGTGGCCTGCCTGCGCCTGACCGTGCCAACGCCCCTGTGCGTCATGGTGGGCCCGCCGGTAAACCCTGAGGATGATGCGAGGGTCGTGAGCGAATTGCTAAGCTGCCCGGGCCTCAAGGTAGTCTGCGGCGGCACCACCAGCCAGATCGTCAGCCAGGTTACCGGCAGGGATATGCGCATTGACCTGGCCTACTTTTCACCGGAGGTGCCCCCCATTGCCCAAATGGAGGGGATCGATCTGGTTACCGAGGGCGTGGTCACCCTGGGCAAAACCCTGGACATCCTGGAGGAGCTGCTGGCCGTTAAGGATCCTGGCGTGCTGACCCAGGGCAGGGACGGCGCCCATCTTCTGGCCCAAGCCCTGGCCGATAAGTGTACCTGCGCCCGCTTTCTGGTGGGCCGGGCCCTGAACCCTGCCCATCAGAACCCGGATATGCCCATCAGCCTCTCTATCAAGCTCCGGCTGGTCAAGGATATTGTTAGCTGCCTGCAAAAGCTGGGCAAGCCGGCAGAGATCAAGTTCTATTGAAGCTCATCAAATAATCTCCCCGCTTTTATGGGGGATCCAAAAACAAGCAGCCCCGCCAATAATTTGGCGGGGCTGCGCCCATTAAGGCTGCGGGCGGAACCCTCTTAGCAGAAAGCTCCGCCCGCGCCAAGCTTACATATTCAACAATACTCCAGCCACTGCGCCCACTGCAATAAAAACGATGGGATGCAGCTTTTTCAGGGGCTTTAGGTGAATCAGTGCCAACAGCACCCCAAAGAGGGCTATGGCTACCCAGTTAACGGTATCCAGGGCGATCACGCTGTTTTTAAACAGGGCGATTTTCATAACTGCCATGCCAGCAGCGGCGATGAGGCCCGCCACCGCAGGGCGCATAAAGGCAAACATATTTTGCACCAGCGGGTTCTTCTGATATTTGTCCATAGCCTTGGCGATGATCATAATCACGATCAGGGAGGGCAGCACCAGAAACAGGGTGGCGCAGATGCCGCCGATCACGCCAAAGTTGGCAAAGCCCACATAAGTAGCCATGTTGACGCCGATGGGGCCGGGGGTGGATTCGCCTACGGCGATCATATTGCCCAGCTCCTCAGCGGTGAACCAGCCGTATTGCGCTTGCATCTGGGTCAGAAAGGGGAGGGTGGCCAGGCCGCCGCCCACGGCGAACAGGCCGGTTTTGAAAAACTCCCAGCACATAAGCAGCAGTTCATTCATGCCTTAGCCACCTTCTTTCCGCAAATGAAGCTCAATACAGCGCAGCCCACCACCACATACACAGGGGAGAGCTTCAAAAAGGCCGTTACCACAAAGGCTATCGCCGCCAAGGCAATGTGCCAGTTCTTTTTTACATTGGATTTTAAAAGTTTGATCACGCTGGCCGTTATCAGCGCGCAGACCGCCACGCGGATGCCTGCAAAGGCGTGCTGCACCCACTTAATGTCCATAAAGTTTTCAAGCACCAGGGCGATCAGCGTGATGATAATAACCGAGGGAGATACCACCCCCAGGGTTGCAAAAATGCCGCCGATGATCTTTTTGGTTTTGTAACCCACAAAGGTGGCTGTGTTCACGGCGATGATGCCGGGGGTACACTGGCCGATGGCAAAATAGTTCAGGATCTCCTCCTGGGTGGCCCATTTATGCTTTTGAACGATTTCCCTTTCCAGCATGGGCAGCATGGCATAGCCGCCGCCAAAGGTCATAGCGCCAATGGCAAAAAAGGAGCTGAAAAGTTCCCACAGCACCTTCATACAAATCCTCCTGTGCGTTTACTGTACCTAAATATACGCCAGCGGCGCTTCTTTGTCAAATTGGGAGGGGCACAAAGGCAGACTCGAAGGTCTGCCTTTGTGATTGAACGTATTTTTATGCAGCATCAGGGCAGTTGGGCCGTATCCACCCACAGAGCGGGACGAATGACCATCTCGCAGCTGACATAGCCGAAGTCGCCGTGGGTGCAGGTGCCGTCGCTGTCCACCAAGACGGCAAATTCGTTGTCAGGCCCGGGGGAGCGCAGCCACCACATACAGGGATTTGTACCAAAATCCACCAGGGTCTTCAGGTAGTCAGATGGCATACACCGACGGGCCTCATCGGTGGGAAAACAGCGCAGTATCTCCTCATGACTTAAAAGGAATACTCGGTCAAGGGTAGCGTTACCGGCGTCGGTGTTATAAAAGGGGCCGATTTGGGCAGAAACGGTCACAGCAGGAATGAGCGCCTGTTCCTGCACGGTAAAGGCCGTGCGCAGGAATTCGCCGTTTAGCCAGGCTCTCAGATCACATTTTTCCCAAGTGATCTTTTTATCCTCAGCATGATAAGCCCTGATCGCAAGTCCATCACAGCTGATCACCAGCGCCCGTCCATTCTCCCGCGCCAGCACCTTCCACCGAATGGGCTCTGGGCCGTTGGCGGTATCACCGTCCTGTTCATAAGAACCGAAAATGAGTTCCTCATCTTCTGCCTGAGTCTGGGTGCCATGATTCGCCGCAGGCGCGTCGGTAGCAGCCGGGGCGTACCATGCCTGCTCAGGCTGGGCCGTGGGTTCAGGCTGTGAAGGCCCGTTAAGCCAGCTCAGATCGGTGCTCTCAACGAACCGGCTCTCGTACAGCCGGTTGTTTTGAATGGCAAAGCTTTCCCCGTAGCTTCCGCTGGGAACCACCAGCTTCGTATCGGCAGAAACCATGAAATTCTCAATGCGGGTCACAGAGGCGGGAATAACGATCTCCTTGAAGGCGTCGTACACGGGGCAAAGAATGGCAGTGGTTCCCTCCGGCACCTCATATTCGTTGCCGCCCGCTGCCTCGAAGGGGTAAAAGACCCATTCCCCGGCCGGAGTGAAAATGCCGTTATCCACTTCACGGCAGCGGCCGTTAGCTTCCACCGTAACCAGGGTATGGGGGCTGAAGCTGTTATATTCCAGCTTTTCCACATGGGCGGGCAGGGTGATCTCCTTCAGGTCGCAGTCATAAAAGGTCTTGAAGCCAAGGGTCGTAAGGCCCTTGGGCAGCGTCACAGCCTTAAGGGCCGCGCAGCCGGTGAATGCCATGCGATCGATCAGGCAAGGCGCGTCTCCGGGGATGTGGATGGCGGTGAGGGCCGTGCAGTTTTCAAAGGCTTTGTCGTCGATCAGCGTCACCTGGGCGCCCGGGGCGAAGGTGACCTGTTCCAGCTTTTCGCAGCCGCTAAAGGCGTATTGACCGATTTGCGTGCAGCTGGCGGGAAGGCTGACGCTGACCAACTTCGTGTTGGCGCAGGCATAATCTTTGATGCCCACGATGCCCTCGGGGATCACCAGCTCCCTCTTGTTCGGGGGGCAGGCCACCAGCATACGGTTCTGCTTATCGTAAACGCAGCCGTCAATGGTGGCCAGGTAGGGATTGGCGGCGTCCACCATGTATTTTTCCAGGTTGGGCAGCTTGTCTCCGGCATATTGTATGTTTTCTATTTCCTGCATCCTTGCGCCCAGAACGATGGTTTTCACAGCCGTATCATAAACATCATAAGGAGGAATCGTCAGCCGGTCAATGGGCGCATCCCCATTATAGGAGGGCATCACCAGCGTTTCATCCTCGCCGGTGGTGGTCTCAAGACAGAGCCTTAACTTACCGTCACTATCCTGGAGATACTTTATTTGAGGTGCTTTCACCTTGGAAGCTTCCAGAATGAATTCATCCATCTGCAGGGTAGAGACCCCTGCGCCGGGAATGACCTTGTAATAGCCCGCTGCTTTTTTATAGGTGAATTTGAACTGGTAGCCGTTATAGCAGCGGAGGAGGCCGTCACTGGGGAAATAGGCTCCCGGGAAATAACTGATTCCCTCCGGGGGAAGCTCGCAGCCGGCTGCCTTCAAATAAGCCGCAATAAAATCGTTCACCCCTTCGTCCACCTGGGTGGGCGTTTTAGTGATGCCGCCCTTTTGATTATCATAGTAAGCGAGGGTGAAGCGGGCCGTTTCGCCGCTGAATTTCACCTTGTAGGAATGAGCCTGAGAGACCAGGTGCCCATAGCTCAGGCCAACAAAGCCCGTTTGATCGTACTGGTGCTCCAACTCGTAACCGGGGTTGACCTTTTTGAACACGCTCTCGGTCACCGTTACCCGTTCACCGGTTACCGGCGCGGAAATGACCTGGGGCTCGGGCTCCTGCTGCGCCGGGCTTTCAGCCTGGCGGGCCTCAAGGCGCAGAAGGTCGCCCCGGATAAAGCCATCCTTGCCCTCGGCAGTGGTGATCTGATACCAGGTCACCTTGCCGCTCTTGGCGCTTGCGTGCACGGTGAGCTTCGTGCCCTTTTTGCTGACTTTGCCCACCTGCTTGGCCTTGGTGGAAGCCGCCTTGCGGATAATTACGCTGTTCTTTGTGGTGTAGCCGTCGCAGGGGTAGGTTATCTCCTGGGCGAAGCTCGCCTCAAGGGAGCCCAGCAGCATAACCAGCGCCAGGATCAGTGTAAATAAGCGTTTCATTAACATTCCTCTTTTCCGGTTTCAATGGCAGTATTATACCATGCTTTAAAGTAAAGGCCAAGAAAAAACGTCTCTTTTCAGACATTCGAGCAGCGCTGCCACAACAAGGCTTCCCGCAACTGGCGGGAGCCTTGTTTTTTCTCTCCCATATCTTCCCACCTGCCCCATCTTATGATACACTATTATCAACAAAGGATCTGGAGGCAATTTCATGAAACGTATGCTGGCTCTCATTCTCTGTTTGTGTTTTGTGCTGCCCGGGGCGGCCCTTGCTCAAAGCCTGGAGGATATGCTCCTTAAGGGCGCGGACTTTATGGAAAAAGGCGATTATAATTCCGCAGCCATCTGCTACGATATTGCCCTAAAGCTGGACCCCAGCCATATGAAGGCCCTCGCCGGGCTGGCCCGGGCGAAGGCTCAGCAGGGGGATCATGAGGAGGCCCTGACCCTAATCGAAAGCGCCCTTGCCAAGGAGCCTGCCAATGGCCAATTGTATCTGGCTAAAGCCGCTATTTTGCAATTGGCTGGGCGCAGCGACGAGGCGGATTTGGCCACGCAGTACGCCATCATCTGCGGCGCTGAACCTGAAACCAGCGCTCCTTCCCAGCAGGGCGTGAACAATGTGGTGAATAACCTTTTGACCTTTGTGCGCAATTCTGAAACCCCGAAAAAGGACGCCCAGCTGGCTGCTGCCGTTGCCAATGGCAGCGCCAGGCTCGCCCCGGCAACCACCAATCTGACCGGGCTTGTGAGCAGCTGCGCCAATTCCTTTTTTCTGGCCAGCCAGGCCGACATCCCCGCCGGGCTGACCCCCACCCCCTCTGCCGACGGCCTGCGGGTTCTTTGGGCCCCGCTGTCAGCTGAGGATGCGGCAGGTTTTGCCCCTGTGGCCGTATCCCCCACGGGCAAGGTGACCCTTTACAATGGAGACGGTATGCTTTACGCTGTCCGGGATGGGGAAATCATCGCCCTGACCCCCAATTATGCCAAGGCTGGAGAGATCAACAAAAACCAGCAATACACGCTTGAGCCGTATCCCCAGTATGGCAGATACCTGGAGCAGGACAGCATCGCTTGGTCTCCCGATGAGCGGTACTTTGCCCTTACCTTCCCCCTGCGCACCCTGCAGCAGATGAGATATTACGACCTCATCATCTGCGATACCCTGGCCGGTGAATTCTATCTGGCGGAAGCGACCCCCACGAAATTCTCTCAGGATGGGGCGCAGCTGGTCACCACCGCCGCCTTCGACCCCGAGAGCAAGTATGTATACTACCTGGCCTACGGCCGCGGCATTGCAGAAGGCATCTCCGCCCTGAAGCGCTATGAGCTGGCCACCGGCAAGGCGGAGGTCATTTACAGCAAGCACGATATGTTTTTCTACCAGCCCCGGCTCTATGTGCTTAAGGACGGCACGGTTAAAGCTGTCAGCGATTACAGCAAGCAGAGCTTTGTGCCCGGCGTAATCACCTTCTCTGAGAAGGGCGGCAAGTGGACTGCCCAGGAGGAAAAGGTCTCCCAGCCCCTGAGCATCCAGCGGCTGCAGCGCTACCTCTACGCCGAAAACAGCGGCCATGAGCTCATCCTCTGCCGAATGCTTAATGAAACAGATTTCTGCTATCTCACGCTGAACGGCGACGCCCTGATGCTGCCCGTAGGGGGCAGCACCTGCGAAAAGCTGCCCGTAAGCGCCGATCTCAGCAGCGGCCGTTATCTGCAGGTGATCAACGCCGAGCTCTCCCCTGACGGGCACTTCGCCTTGGCAGCCACTGCCGAGAAGGGCGTAAACAACCTGTACCTTATTGATCTGGAAACCTTGACCTTTGCGCCCGTTGCCCTGCCGGCTGCCCCAGCTGTCCCCACCCCCGGCTCTGCGAGCCAGTTCAAGCTTTTTGCCTGGAACGGCGACGGCAGCGTGCTGCTCAGCCTGGACAAGGAATACACCCTGCTCAAATGGGAATGATTTAGCCGTACTTCATAAGGAGGCCCTTCAATGAAAAAATGGCTTGCGCTGCTTTGCCTTTTCCTCTGCATGATCCCCGCTGCGCTGGCGGAGGTTGAAGGGGATTTTGAGTATCGGCGTCTGGAAGACGGCTCCCTAGAGATCACGGGCTTTGCCCCCGGCTGTACGGCAAGCGAGCTGGTCATCCCGGCGCAGCTGGGCGGCCAGCCCGTGAGCGGCATCGGCAGCTATGCCTTTAGCGGCTGTGAGGATATGGTCAGCCTTACGCTGCAGGAGGGTATTGCCCGCATTGGGGAAGCGGCCTTTTCCGATACAGGGCTGACCGACCTGCACCTGCCTGCCAGCGTGACGGAGCTGAGCGCCGCTTCCTTTCGCTCATGCCCGAACCTTGCCGCCATCACCCTGGCCCAGGATCATCCTGCCTTCAGCGTGAAGGACGGCGTGCTCTTTGACAAGGCCGGGGAAACCCTCATCATGTATCCCGCCGGGCGCAAGGGCAAAGCCTACACCGTGCCCGAGGAGGTTCTTGCCATCGGCTCCTGCGCCTTCGATCAGCCCAGGAACCTGACCCAGGTGACCCTGCCCAAGGGGCTGAAAGTGATCGGCAACGAGGCCTTCTCCAACGCTTCCATTAGCGAGCTGACCCTGCCCGACAGCCTGAAGGAAATCGGCAGCGGCGCGTTTAATATGTGCTTTGGCTTAAAGAAGCTGAAACTGCCCAAGGGCGTTGAAATTATTCACGGCAATCCGCTGGTCAACGTCAGCGCCAAGATTACCGTGGATCAGAAAAATCCTGTTTTTGCGGTGAAGGACGGTATGCTCATTGACAAAAAACAGGGCTGGCTCATCCGTGCCCCTCATCAGGAGAGCGCCTGCACCGTGCCCGAGGGTATCGTATACATTGCTGATGGCGCTTTCAACATGAGCTTCGTCAGCTCGCTGACGCTTCCCGAGGGCCTTGAAGGGATCGGCGCTGGCGCCTTTGAGAACTGTACAGAGCTTGCCAGGGTAGACTTTCCCCAGGGGCTTAAAACGATCGGTGATCATGCCTTTAGCTACTGCACCGGTTTGAAGTCCGTCACTTTTCGCCAGGGTCTTGAAGAGATCGGCTCCAGCGCTTTTCAATCCTGCACAGGCTTAGAGGAGCTGCTTCTTCCCGACGGCCTTGAAAGGATCGGCTCCGGCGCCTTTGAGAACTGCTCGGGCTTAAAGGAGCTGCTTCTCCCCGATGGCCTTGAAAAGATCGGCTATCGTGCCTTTCGCAACTGCACAGGGCTTAAGGAGGTCGTTCTTCCCAGCAGCCTGGAAGTATTTAGTTCCAGCGCCTTTGAGGGCTGCGGCGCAGTCATCATTGACAAGCGAACCAATGAAGAAGGCCTGTAAAAATCGGCTTGCCCCATTTTGTGCTATGATAAAAGCCTGGAGTTTGAAATGATCGATCTGCCTAAATCCGTCGCCTATTCCTTTGAGCATGGGGATGAAACGCTGCCCCCTTTGAAGGCTCTGGTCTCTCAAAGGCCCGATCCTGAAAAAAACAAAATCCTTCGCTATTTGCGAACCCATTGCGTCACCGCCTGCCCGGGCATCATAGCGGATGAAATTGATCCCGAAAATGTGATCGGCTCCGGGCATCTCTTTAATGACGGCGTTTATTATTGGAACGACGTGTTTGCCAATTATGTGGAAACCTACAACATTCCGGTTCCCGAGCCCTTTCGAAGCCACCTGCTGGCAAATTATGAGGAGCGCATGGGGAAGCATGATTTGCTCACGCAGGTGGACTGCGCAGAGCTTTTCAACGCCCCCGACCCCGCCCATGCCTACCGGGTGCGGATATATCGAAACGGCATCATCAAGTATCAGGATGAAAAGCCCTTCTCCATTAAGCCAGAGAATGCCCGCTACATGATCGATCCCATCATGGCTGATCTGTTTTGTTATATGGATAAGCCCCAAGGGACACCGAAAGCCACGGGCTGTTATTGGCGGCTGACCTTTTACCGGCGCAATGAAGCTGTAAAAGTGGTAGAGGGCTGGCCAGGAGAAACCTATAAGCGCTTCAACCGCTTCAAGGGCCTGGTCAAATTTATTGAAAGATACATTCCCCGGGAGCTGGGCCACCGGTTTATGGGCGATCATCCTGACGCCAAAGCCATTGCCGCCAAGCTTGCGCAAGCAACCGAAAAGGGCGAGCCGTCGCCGGATTTGACCCGTGAAGAAGCACGGCATCTGTTGGATAATGCTCGTACCGACAGGGAACTGGCCGCTCTGTACGCCCAGGTGGAAGACAAAGCCTGGTGGACAAGCGTCTACGCAAAGTCCCTGGACTGGGAAAGACTTTGCCAGCTCATTGAAAAGCGAATGCTCACCCAACAGGGAGGTTCCCTTACGGGGCCTGCCCGGAACGACGCCCTACTGGCCTTTATGGCGCGCTTCGGCTTTCGCAAAAGCGGCGGCTGGTGGATTCAGGAGGAGCTATGAATACGACGTATACGGTTCGCAGCGTCAACCCCCAGGAGCGGTGGATCTTTATCGCCAGCGATGACGATTTTGAATTTGAGGAGCCTGACGCCTTCGTATGCCTGTTAAAGCGCATCCAGAAGGAGGTGGGCGGGCCTGTCCATGAGGTTGGCCCCGGGGCCTGGAAGCTCCCGGAGGATGGGCTGGGGCTTCGTTATCAGTGGGACAGCCTATTTGGCATCACGGTGGTTTATCCTCCCGAGGCCTCTGCCCAGCAGGTGCTTGATTTTCTCTCCTACTATTTTTGAACAAGAATAATTTGCCAATAAGGAGGCCCCCATGCGCGCCATCGGCATTGATTTAGGCACTACCAGCCTCTGCGGGGTGCTGGTGGATACGGATACCGGCAGGGTGCTGCGATCCCTGACGAAAAACAGCCATGCCTTTTTGCAGGGCGCCTACAGTTGGGAGCGGATTCAATCGCCGGAAAAGATCATCGCCATGGCCCGGCGCATCCTGGAGGAATTGCTGCCGGAGGGCGCGGCAGCCATTGGCGTCACGGGGCAGATGCACGGCATCCTTTATGTAGACCGGCAGGGCCAGGCCGTAAGCCCCCTGTATACCTGGCAGGATGGCCGGGGCAATGAGCCCTATCAGGGAGTAACCTACGCTCAATACCTAAACAGCCACAGCGGCTACGGCCATGTAACGGATTTTTACAACACGGTCAACGGGCTGATACCACCCCGGGCGGCGGGCTTTTGCACCATTCAAGACTATTTGGTGATGCAGCTGTGCGGGCTGAAAAAACCGGTGATACACGCCAGCGATGCTGCCAGCTTTGGCTGCTTCAATCTTGAAAAGCGGGCCTTTGCCCGCGCCTGCGATCTGGATGTTGTATTCGGTTATGGCACAGCGGGGGCTTTTCGCGGCGTGCCGGTCAGCATCGCCATTGGCGATAACCAGGCCAGCGTGTTTTCCTGCCTGAGGGATAAAAACAACCTTCTGATTAACGTGGGCACCGGCAGCCAGGTATCCATCCTGTCGGATCAGATTGTGGCGGGGCCAGGGCTGGAGACCCGGCCCTATGTGGATGAAACCTATCTCGTGGTGGGCTCAGCCCTGTGCGGGGGCAGGGCCTACGCAGTTTTAAAGGATTTTTTCGCCCGGGTGCTGAGCTATGGGCAGCCGGTGGATGACGAGCAGGTCTACGCCCTCATGGCCCGCATGGCCCAGGGGCTGGAGCGATCCTCCCTAAGGGTGGATCCTCGCTTCTGCGGTACTCGGGGGGATGAAAGCCTCAGGGGCAGCATCCGGGAGATCTCCTGCGAAAATTTCACCCCGGAGGAATTAACCTGGGGCCTTATGGAGGGGATGGCAAAGGAATTGCACGATCTGTACCGCCTCATGGGCACGGAGCGCCGAGGGATCATTGCCTCGGGCAACGGCATCCGCCGCAACCCCGCCTTGCAGCGAGCGGTGGAACGGGTCTTTAGCGCCCCTTTGCGCATCCCAGCCCATACAGAGGAGGCAGCCTGCGGCGCGGCGCTGTATGCCCTGGTGGCAGCCGGAAGGTGCCCAACTGCCCAACAGGCCCAGCAGATGATTCATTACCAATAACAAAAAGGCAAGCCTTTGGCTGTTGACAAGGGCTTGCCTTTCGCATATAATAACATTTGTTATATAACAATTGTTTTGAATTGAGGTGCTTTTATGCCCCCCAGATCCAGGATTACCCCGGAGATGATAGTGGAGGCGGGGTTTCAGCTTATCCGCGCCCAGGGGGCCCAGGCCCTGAGCGTGCGGGCGGTGGCCGCGCAGCTGCAATGCTCCACCCAGCCCATCATGTATCATTTCAGCACGGTCAGCGATTTAACCAACGCCATTTATCACCGGGCCGATCGGTATCACACCGCCTACCTAATGCGCGCGGAGGGCAACGGGATGGATCCCCTTCTGGCCATCGGGCTGCGATACATCCGCTTTGCGGCGGAGGAAGGGCATCTGTTTCGATTTCTCTTTCAGTCAGACCAGTTCGCCAACCATTCCCTCGGTGAGCTGATTGGCAGCACGGAGCTGGCGCCCATCTATGCGGTGCTCCACGAAGAAACCGGCGGCAGCTATGAGCAATTGCGCAGCGCCTTTGAGGGGCTGTTTCTCGCCGCTCACGGCTATGCCAGCCTGCTGGCCAACAATGCCATGACCTATGAAGAGGCAGACTGCGCCCGGTGCCTTACCCAGGTATTCAGCGGTATGCTTTATGCCATGAAAGGAGCTGACCTATGAAAAAGTTATATGAGAAGGAGCCCGTTTGGTTTGCGGTCGCCTGGATCATCCTTTACGTGCTGGCCTTTGCCATCGGGGATGCCCTGTCTGAAGCCATGGGCCAGCCCAAAATGCTGACCACGATCATCGGCGGGGTGCTGACGGCGGTTCTGTGGGGCTTTATCCGCAGGCATGATCTAAACAAGGCAATGGGGCTGTGCCCTGTGAAGGGCGGCGGCAGGCGCTTTCTATACTTTGTTCCGCTGATTCTCATCTCCTCGGTAAACCTGTGGTATGGGCTGACCCTCAATGAATCCATCGCCGCCTCCGTAATGTGGGTGACCAGTATGTGCTTTGTGGGCTTTCTGGAGGAGGTTATCTTTCGGGGGCTGCTGTTCACAGCCATGGCTAAGGAAAACCTAAAAACAGCGGTGATCGTTGCCTCTGTGACCTTCGGGGCGGGGCACATTGTGAACCTGCTGCTAGGTGCGCCGTTGTTTGAAACCCTTTTGCAATTGGTTTACGCCTCGGCCATCGGCTTTTGCTACACGGCCATCTTAATTAAAGGCGGCAGCCTCCTGCCCTGCATCCTCTCCCACGCCGCAGTCAATTCCCTAAGCATTTTTGCCGTGCAGCCCTCCCATACCCTGCGGCTGATCGTTGCTTTGGTCATGACCTTGATTTCTGTGGGATATGGTATGTGGCTGCTCAAAGGCAGCCTGCCTCAAAAAATTACCTGCTGAAATAGGCAGCGTTTATCAAGCAGTCATCCGGGCGCGCTGCTCAATCAAACCGAAGGAGCCTGCCGCAATGTGCGGCAAGCTCCTTCGGTTTTAAATTTCCCCCGCCTCCTCCAGCATCCAGTCAATATACAGCCCGTAGCCCTGAGTGGGGTCTGACACAAACACATGGGTCACAGCCCCGATGATTTTGCCATCCTGTATGATGGGGCTGCCTGACATACCCTGCACGATGCCGCCGGTTTTTTCAAGCAGCTCGGGGTCGGTGACCTTAAGGATCATAGACTTGGGCGCGGGGCTATTCTGGCGGTTCACCTGGGTGATCTGCACGTCATAGGCCCTAACGGCCTCCCCCTCCACGCAGGAGAGGATCTGGGCGGGGCCCTTGCGCACTGTGGAGCGCAGGCCCACGGGCAGGCCCTCGGGGTAGAGGGCGCTTTGGGGGGCTGCATCCAGTGTGCCATAGATGCCCAACATACTGTTGCGGGCGATGGAGCCCAGGCGTTCCTTTTCTCTGAGGAAGGAGCCCTTCAGTTCCCCCGGCACGCCCCGCTGGCCCTTTTGCACATCCACCACCTGGGCCTTGAGCACCTGGCCCTGGGACACGGTGAGCAATTGCCCCGTATCCCCATCGGTGATGGCGTGGCCCAGGGCGCCGTAGCGGCCCGTATCCGGGTCGTAAAAGGAGAGGGTGCCCACCCCGGCGGTGCTGTCCCGCACCCACACGCCCAGGCGGAAGGAGCCGCTGGCCCCATCCTTTTTAGGGGTCACGGTGAGGGTCAAGGGCTTATCGCTGCGCAAAAGGGTCAGGGCCAGGGGCTTTGCCCCCAGCTGCGCTACCAATTCAGACAGCTGCTGGGAGCCGGTGACCCGCTCCTCGTTGACGGCGGTGATCACATCTCCCGGCTGGATGCCGGAAAGCCGGGCAGGGCTGGCCCCGTCAGCGCCCCCCAGGTCGCTGGTGCCCACCACCATAACCCCCTGGGTTTTCAGCGCCACGCCAATGGCCTGGCCCCCGGGGATCAGGCGCTTTTCCTCCGCCACGTCCACCTGCACGGTTTTAACGGGCAGGATGCCCATCAGGTTCAACGTTACCTGGGCAGTGCCTGCCTCATCCGCCGCGAGGGTAATTTTGTCTGAAAGGGTCTCATCTGCTGAGGAAAGCACCTGCACCTCCCCTTCATCCACCGAGATGGACAGGGGGAGCCCCGTATAAAAGGTCTGCCCCGACCCCAGGGTTACCTGCCAGGTATCCGGCAAGCTGCGCAGGTTTTGTGCCCAGGGAGTGAACCAGCTGAAAATGATCAGGCTGGCCAGCAGCCAGCCGGTACCTTTGCGACGCCCCATGAAAACCGCTCCTTTCGCTTTTAAACTGGCGAAGCGGCCCTGCGGCTATGCTGTCAAACTTTACAAGGTGAATTTCAAGTGATACAATAACACGTGTTGCAAGGAGGCGGATCCCATGAAAATTGTGATCGTGGACGGGCAGGGTGGCGGCATCGGCAAGGGCCTGTGCGAGCAATTCAAAAAGCGTTTTCCCCAAACGAAGCTGATCGCCCTGGGCACCAACAGCCTGGCTACCTCCGCCATGCTGCGGGCAGGGGCTGACCAAGGCGCCACCGGCGATAACGCCATCTGCGTTACCGTTAGGGATGCGGATCTGATCCTGGGCCCCATGGGGCTGGTGCTAGCCAACGCCATGCTGGGGGAGATTAGCCCTCGCGTTGCGCTGGCCATCGGGCAAAGCCCTGCCAAGAAGATTTTGATCCCCGTGGCGCGCTGCCAGGTGCAGGTGGCCGGTTGTGAGGATAAGCCCATGTCAGCCCTGATCCAGGACGCTGTTAGCCAGGCGGCGCGGCTTCTGGGTGAATAACGCCTTAAAACAACAGTTTTCCAGCAGAAAGATAGGATTGTAGGATGGAAATGGTATTTCGCAAACAACTTTTGAGCCCGGAGCGCATTAAGGAGCAGTTTCCCCTGCCCCAGGCAGCGGCCCAGGCAAAGAAGGAACGGGACGAGGCCATTGGGGCAGTGCTCACAGGCCAATCAAACAAAAAGCTTCTGGTGATCGGGCCCTGCTCCGCCGACCGGGCGGATGCGGTGCTGGAGTATATTGGCCGTTTGGCCAAGGTGCAGGAGCAGGTGAAGGATCAGATCATTATCATTCCCCGCATTTATACCAACAAGCCCCGCACCACCGGCGACGGCTACAAGGGCA
>JAFUPO010000179.1 GCA_017481185.1 Clostridia bacterium
CTTCCTGGATGCGCCCTACAATCTCCAGTACTACAAGCCCGGCCATCCTGAGACTGAGATCGCTTACATGGGCTGCCGTACCCGCGTGATGGGCAATGTATATGATCCCACCCGCGAGGTGGCGCCTCGCCGGGGCAACCTGTCCTTTACGTCCATCAATCTGCCCCGCATCGCCATCAAGGCCAACGGCGACATCCAGTGGTTCTTTGATGAACTGGAGCGGAAGATGGCCCTGGTCACCGAGCAGTTGGATGAGCGGTTTGAAATCATTGCCCGCAAAAAGGTTCGCAACTTCCCCTTCCTGATGGGCGAGGGCGTGTGGATCGATTCTGAGAAGCTGGATTGGAACGACGAGGTTCGCGAAGTTATCAAGCACGGCACCCTGTCCATTGGCTTCATCGGCCTGGCCGAGTGCCTGAAGGCCCTTACTGGCAAGCATCACGGCGAAAGTGAAGAAAGCCAGAACTTGGGCATTGAGATCATTGGCGCTATGCGGGCTTACTGCGATAAGCTGTCTCAGGAGCGGCGACTGAATTACACCCTGTTGGCTACCCCTGCCGAGGGCCTCTCCGGCCGCTTCGTGCGCATGGATCGTGAGCGCTTCGGCTCCATCCCGGGCATCACTGATCGGGATTACTACACCAACAGCTTCCATGTGCCGGTGTACTACCCCATCAGCGCCTTTGATAAGATCTCCACTGAGGCGCCTTATCACGCCCTGACCAATGCAGGCCATATCAGCTATGTAGAGATGGACGGCGATCCCCTGCAAAACCTGGATGCCTTTGAAAAGGTGGTTCGCTTCATGCACGACAAGGGCATCGGCTACGGCTCCATCAATCATCCGGTGGATCGTGACCCCGTTTGCGGCTATAACGGCATCATTGGCGACACCTGCCCCTGCTGCGGCCGCGAGGAGAGCGGCAAGCCCTTTGAGCGCATCCGCCGCATCACCGGCTATCTGGTGGGCACCCTGGATCGCTTTAACAATGCCAAGCGCTCCGAGGAGCACGACCGCGTGAAGCACGGCATCTAACACAATGTAAAATATTTGCGAGAACCTTTTCCTTTTAAAAAGGAAAGCCCCTTCGGGGCGCTTGAAAGGGGCGAAGCCCCTTCTTCGCTCTCCAAAAGGAAAACCTGGGGATTTCTCTGGGCTCTTTTCCCGGTTGTTTTTCAGCCTTATGTATATTTGTGGTAAAAATGAATGAAGTTCTTTAAAGGGAGAGCGCGAGAGGGGAACTTTCTTTTAAGAAAGTTCCCCTCTCGCAAATTTCACAAGGAGGGCTTATGGATATTAAAATTTATGGAACCGTGAATGATTCGATTGTGGACGGACCTGGTTTAAGGTATACTGTGTTTACCCAAGGGTGCCCCCACAAGTGCCCCGGCTGCCATAACCCCGAAAGCCATGATTTCGATGGCGGTCGCCTCATTGATACGGACGAGATTATTGCTCAGATGAAGCAAAATCCCCTGCTGGACGGCGTGACCCTTTCCGGCGGCGAGCCTTTTTGCCAGCCGGAGGCCTGCTTGGTCATTGCTCAGGCGGCCCATCAGGCGGGGCTCAACGTATGGGCCTATTCCGGTTACACCTATGAGCAGCTGCTTGAAAAGGCCCCGGAGCTTCTCAAAGAAGTGGATGTGCTGGTGGACGGGCCCTTTATTCTTGCTCAGCGCTCTTTGGAGCTTAAGTTCAAGGGCAGCCGCAACCAGCGGTTGATCGATGTTAAGCGCTCCTTGAATGAGAAGGCCGTGGTTCTTTGGCAGCCCCCGATTTGGTAAAAGGAGGAGATGCTCGTGGATGCAAGAAAACTGCTGGAAGCTTTGGCGGTAGCCAATCGGCTGAAGGATACCACCCGCCACAGCTATACCGAAAAGGGCCGCCATGAGAGCGTGGCGGAACATTCCTGGATGCTGACCCTGATGGCCTTTTTGATGCGGGATGAGTTTCCTGAGGCTGACATGAACAAGGTCATCCATATGTGTATCATCCACGATCTGGGGGAGGCCTTTACGGGCGATATTCCCACCTTTGACAAAACCCAGGCCCATGAGGATACGGAGGAAGCCCTTCTTTACCAATGGGTGAAAGGGCTGCCCCAGAGCTATGCTGATGAAATGATGGCGCTGTATGAGGAAATGGCTGCCCGCCAGACCACGGAGGCCAGAATCTACAAAGCTCTGGATAACCTGGAGGCGGTGATCCAGCACAATGCCGCCGACCTGTCTACCTGGATTCCGAAAGAATATGAATTGAACAAGACCTACGGGGATGATAAAGTAGCCTTTTCACCCTATCTGAAAGCGCTGCGGGAGGAGATCCGCAAGGATACGTTCAGAAAGCTTGAAGAGGCCTGATAAAACGCCGCCTGCATGGGCGGCGTTTTTGCGCCTTCATTTGCGGTGCTTAAAATATAATTTGTATTGAAATTTTATACTAAAAAGGTATATACTATTGCGTAATACAAATAATTCCAACTAAGGGGCAATGAATGATTATGAAGAGAATCGTAGTAATCTTGCTGATGATCCTTCTGCTTGCAGCATCAGCTTTGGCTGAAAGCGCTGAGGATGTGACGGGAGAATGTCAGGTCACCTACAGCGCGAGAGGACTGAATTGGAAGAAACTGTCGGACGGCAATCTAAACAGCGTTTGGAAAAGCAAAAACGTAAAGCAGCAAACGTTGACCTTTCAGCTGCCTGAAGGGAGAACTGGCGGCGGCGTGTATCTCACATTCAAAGAGGCCCTACCCGCTGGCGTTTCCTGGAGGGCGGAATACCAGGATGAAGCGGGGGCCTGGCAGCCGGGAAAAGCAGGCCAGCTGACCTACCTGAACACCTTTATTCCGGTGGAGGGCAACGCCTTTCGTGTGGTCTTTGAGAAATCGAAAAACTTTACGCTGAGCCTTCGGGAGGCGCGCGTATTTACTCAGGGCGAGCTGCCGGAGGATGTGCAGGTTTGGCAAACGCCGGATCAGGTGGATGCGCTGGTGGTGCTTTCCGGCTGTGGCGAGCAGAAGCTGCCTGCTTCATTTTGGGAAAGAGAAAGCAGCGCGGGAACCGTTGTTGCTGTTATGACCCAGACAAGAAATCTGGAAACCCTGGAGCGCCTCAGCGATTTGTGGGCTCAGGGTGTTGTAAACTACCCAACATGGGGGCAGTTCAAGGCTACAAACAGCCCGAAGGCCTCCAAGGTGATCAGCCTATGGAAAGAAAAGCGGATGAATACCTTCCTGGCTGGGCTTTATCGTGCGTATAAGCCCTTGAGGGTTTATGCCTCGTCCCAGGATAGTGCTGGCGCAGACGGCGCTACCGGAAAGGCAGCCATGAACAGTATTCTGCTGGCTGGCGAAGCCGGGTGGAACCTGACCAGCGGGGCGAAGCACGGCCTCTATATCCCGCAGGCGCTTTATGCCGTGGAGGGAGAGAATGCCCAGCTGATAGGCCAATGGGATACTCAGCAGACCATTGCCCAAACGATGCAGGCGGACTTGGCCCAAGCCCAGCGGCCCGATGTTAGCGCCGTGGCACTTCCTGACAGGGATGCGCAAGGCTATCTAGCGGAGGGAACCTTCGTTCATTCGGATGAAGAGACCGGCGTATGGATCTGTTTGTCAGCCGATCTCCAGGTGACCATTCTGCGCTGCTTTGACCCCCAAACGCCGTTGACCTGGTATGAAGCAGATATTAAAATGCGGGATGGCTGCGCCTGGGAAAACGTGTTCCACAAGGAAGGAACGATGCTTGCCCAGAAGCCAGAGTTAATCGCCCAAACAAACCACCTGGTGTTTGCTGTGAACACGGATAACTATAATTTGAGATACGCAGCGCAGGAGCGTACAGGCGTGATCATTCGCAATGGCAGCCTGGTGCTTGATCATCAGGGCGGAACGCCGAAAAATGCTTTCCCGCCTATGGAAACGCTGGTGATCGACAATGAGGGTAAGTTCAGCGTTTATGGCTCCCAGGAGCTTACGGCTCAACAATATCTGGATATGGGCGCCCGGCAGGTGTACAGCTTTGGGCCGTATTTGATTAGGGATGGTATCTATCGGGTTATGGATGTTAAGTTCTACAAAAACCGTGAGCCGCGCATTGGCATTGGCATGATCGAACCGGGGCACTATTGCGCTATTCTGGTGGAGGGCCGCCTGAATGGGCGCTCTAAAGGCTGCGATCTGATCACCTTAGGCAAGCTACTCTACCTGAAGGGATGCACCCAGGCTTCAAACCTTGACGGCGGCCACTCCGGGGTGATGTGCTTTATGGGCGAGCAGATCAACAAGATCGGCAACTACAGCGGCAAAGGCTTTGCCAGCGCCCGCACGACCACTGAGCTTTTATCGGTCGGACGTTACGAATAAGAGAATTGCATATTAATTGCATAAATTTTCAGTTAAAAAACGCTCCCTTGGCGGTTAAACACTTTGTTTCTTCGGGTTTTGACACTAAAATACAAAACAAAAACAGAAACGTACTTGCGCAGAGTTATGCTCAATGTGTATAATAGGCAAATGATAACCGCATTGGCGGTTGTCAAAATTTGCAGTACGGTAACAAGGAGGAACCCACTATGAAAAAGATGCTTACTATCATCATGGCTCTGGTTCTGGCTCTGAGCCTGATGGCTCCGGCTCTGGCTGAAGATGTGATCACCATCGGTATCAGCGGCCCCCTCACC
>JAFUPO010000180.1 GCA_017481185.1 Clostridia bacterium
TTATAGTAACCAGCATATGTGAACGCTATACGTGCTTGTTCATAATCTTCCATGGTAATGGCATTTGCAAATCGTCTTTCTCCTTCTTCATACCATAGTGCATGGCTTCGTTCAGTACCTGATGGCATTCCCTCGGGAGCGTAAACACCAGCATTTCGAAAAGCTTCTCTTGCTCCTTCATAATCAGGTTCCATTTGCGATAGTAAAGCCTCTCCTTTTTCATAGCACAGGGAGCCGAATCGATCAGTTGCTGAAACACCATCTGTTGAAATATAATCTCCAGACGCATCGAAAGCTTCCTTTGCAGCAGAATAGTCAGGTGGAGTCATCTCTAAAAGATATTCTCCTTTTAAATACATTACTTCACATGCACGAATATCGCTTGCGACACCCTGTTCTGGTGCATATTGACCCAAACTCAAAAACAGATCATATGCGCCATCATAGTCATGAACCGCAACGAGCTCCTCGGCTTTATTGTAGCCGCTTTGACGCACTGTTTGCGCTTTTGTTTCGGAATCACGAAAATCCAATAATTGCTCAAATGTTTGGGCTGCCACTGCATATTGACCTTGTGCTTCATCAGCACATGCCGAGTAATAAATCACCAGAGATTCACTGTCTGCTACCTGATAGCTTGCCAAAGCTAAATGTGCAGCAGATGCCGCATCAAACAATTTGTTTGATGCCAATTCCTCAGCCATGTCATATGCTGCTTGATAGCAGGTTTGTTGCCGGTTTTCGCTGTCTCTAAACAGTAGTTGGTTACCATAGATTTCAGCAGCAGCCAAAAGTTCATTCCAACTTCTTTGTTCTGCTTGCTGCAAAGGCGTTTGAGCGGAAAGGCCTTTGGCTTCATACGCACGAGCCGTGTAATACTCTACCATCATTTTGCTATCTTTGAATTCACCCAAGTTTTCAAATGCTTGCAGGCAAGCATCAAACTGCCCGTTTTCGCCAGCCATTGCTGCTTTTGCATACATTGTTAACAGGGGCGCATCGTTGAAGCTACCCAGCGCTTCGAATTTTTCTACAGCTTCCGCGTATTTTCCTTCTGCCATCAATTTATTGGCTTTAGCATATTGACTTTCTGTGGAACAACTTGTCAGAGTTAATAGCAAACACAGACAATAAATCAGTAAAGTCACGATTCGACGAGGATTTCTCGTTGTTAGCATGATATGCCCTCCTAATCTGAACGAAATCATTAT
This sequence comes from Clostridia bacterium, assembly GCA_017481185.1. The sequence goes on from JAFUPO010000180.1 coordinate 1,212, forward strand.
ACTTTCTCTGTAGAAATTGATATATTATGGATTTAATTATACAAAAAAGAATATTATGAGTCAACGAATAACTCTGTATAGATCCCCCAAACCGCCGCCCGTCTGCCCACCCGCAGACAGGCGGCTTTTCTCATACCCCACTCTCACCCAATTCTCATAAATCCATAATCCCCCTCTTTTTGTATCCGCCCCCACGATGTGCTATCCTATCACCGTGGTCAGGGGGAACGCCCCCGGCCGCGAAAGGCGAAATCACCTGCCGCCTCTGGCGCAGGGATTGAAGAAAGAGGAATGAACACCATGAAGAAGATCACCCTGCTCCTGCTGCTGACCGCCCTGTGCCTGCTGCTGACCAGCTGTGTTTCCGTGGGCTATGTGTACACCGATGCCAAGAAGTACACCGCTGGCGGCACCCGCATCGATGGCCGGGTTGAGGATATCGATATCAACTGGATCGATGGCGCGGTCAACGTGGCCCGCCACGATGGCAACGGGATCATCCTGAAGGAAACCTCCGGCAAGAAGCTGTCTCAGGACGAGGAACTGCATTGGTATCTGGACGGCAAGGAGCTGAAGGTGCAGTATGCTGCCTCCGGTTTCCGCCGCATGAACGGCCTGCAAAAGGAACTGACCGTCCTGCTGCCCGCCGGTCTGGAGCTGGATGATGTGAAGATCAACGTGGCCTCTGCCGAGGTGCAGGCCGATGGCATCGAAGCCGATGAGATCAACGTGAACACCGCCTCTGGCCGGGTGGCGCTGCGTCAGGTGGGCCATGCGGAGAAGGTGGCTGTCAACACCGCTTCCGGTGGTGTGGCCGTGGCTGTTGCCGATGTGGATACGCTCAAGATCGCTACCGCCAGCGGCAAGGTGATCGCTGATGTGTATCAGGCCGACGAGGTGAAGGTGGATACCGCCAGCGGCGCAGTGGTGTTGCAGTTCGCCCAGATGCCTGATCAGATCAAGGCGAATTCCGTCAGCGGCAGCGTGACCTTCCAGCTGCCCGCAAATGGCGGCTTCACCGCCGATGTGGACAGCCTCAGCGGCTCTGTGCGCGGCAATCTGGATATGCACAAGCGCGGCGATGGCGAGTATGTGTACGGCAACGGCGATTGCCGCATCGAGGTGGATACCGTCAGCGGCAGTGTGAAATTTGACGAGAATACGGCTGCTGGGGAGATAGAGATCTGAGGGGAGCATGGCGAAGGCGTGGCCGAAGGATTGCCCTTTACCCAAGATAAACGATACAGCGCATCCATAA
>JAFUPO010000181.1 GCA_017481185.1 Clostridia bacterium
CCCCCTACACCGCATCGTAGGGGCGGATCCTGTATCCGCCCGGGCGGCTGAGGCAGGGGATGATCCCCTGCACCCCAGTGCCCGATGGGGCAAACGCCTTTTCCACAGTCCCTTCCGGGTGGAGATAAGAAACTAAAACGCTTCACTTGCACCCATCACTCTGCACTCTTAACCCTTAACTCCCGCCTTCGGCGGTCGCGCCAGCTAAAGGAGATAACTATGTATCATTTCCGCCCCGCCCGCCGGGAGGACACAAGCACCATCCTTGCCCTGTACCGGCAAGCGGTGGGCAGCCCTGGCTGCTCCTGGGATGAGGGCTACCCGGCCATGGCTAATATTGAAGAAGATTTGTCCCTAAAGGCCCTGTATGTGCTGGAGGGAGAAGGTGAAGTGCTGGCTGCCGTTTCCTGCGGCCCCTTCCATGAATTGGATCAACTGCCCTGGCGGGCCTTGTCCCAAGCGCCCTTGGAGCTGGCCCGCCTGTGCGTTAAAAGGGAATGTCAGGGCCGGGGCCTGGCCGGAAAAATCCTGGATGCCCTTTTAAGGGAACTTGGGGGCCGGTGCATCCGCCTCTTGGTGCGCCCGGATAATGAGGCGGCGAAGCACCTGTATTTGAAAAGAGGATTTCTCCCCGTGGGAGAAACCCTTCTGTACGATCTGGATTTTATATGCTGTGAGCGGAAAGAAAAATTTTAATTCAAAATTCCGAATTTTCGCCGCAAGGCGGCTGGTGCAGGGGCTGAGCCCCTGTACCCCAGCTCCCGAAGGAGCAGTTGCCCCTTGCATAATTGTTTCCGGGTGCCAGGCTGCGCCTGGAGGCAGTGCCCGAAGGGGCAAACGCCCCTTGCATAATTATTTCCGGGTGAAACGCTACGGGGGCATATGCAATGCCCCCCTACATCGCGTCGTAGGGGCGGATCCTGTATCCGCCCGCCAGGCTGCGCCTGGACGCAGTGCCCGAAGGGGCAAGGTGCTTTGTTTGAGTTGCTTCCGGATGGAGATAAGAAACTAAAACTCTTCACTCTTAGTTCTTCACTCTTAACTTCCCCCTGCCAGGGGGGCGACAAACTAAAACGCTTAACTAAATATCATGTGTCCTATTCTCGTCACCCTGCTCTGCATCAGATACCCGCCCTTTTGAAGGGCGATGATCCGGCAGAACTTGTTTTTCTTTTCAATGGCTAAAAAGTTTTCCACACATTTTTTTGCTTCCGGGGGCAAAAACGCCTGATAGGCTTCATAAAATGCCCTTGCGTGGCGATAGGTGAGCCGTACCCGCTCCTTGCCCTTTTGCCAGGCTCCCAGGGCCTTCATGCCCCGGGTCACAAGGCCCTTTTTACTGGCCCCCACCTGGTTGCTGCCATGCTGATAGTAATCAATGGTAGGCTCCTCCACAAAAAGCACCCGGCCGAAGGCTGCCGCCGTCAGGGCTGCCCACCAATCGTGCATAAACATTTGCTCTGCATCAACCTTTAATAAAAGCTCCTTTAAAGCCTTGTTCACCATCACCGTGCAGCCGGTCACATGGTTCTGCACCAATAGCCGGTTCAGGGTATTGGCCCCAGGATCCCACCCCTGATGCCGAAACATTGAGGCGTGAAGCTCCTTGCCCTCGCCATCAGTCACTCGCAGATCCGTATGAACCAATAAAGGCGTATCCTTGCCATAGAGCCGCTCCCCCTCCTGCATTTTCAGGAGGGTTTTTTCAATCTTATCCGGATGCCACACGTCATCCTCATCGCAGAACATGGCATATTCATTTTCAGAGGCAGCCAGTAGGCTCATAAAATTCCCCTTGGCGCCCTTGGTATGATTGAGCTTCACCTCTTGGCCGGGCATCAGATCTCTGGAATGATCCGTTGATCCGTCGTCCTGCCAGAGGATTTGGCCCTTCACCCGCTGCTCCTCCAGTGATTTCAAAAGCCTGGGCAGCACCTTTTCGCCGTTATATACGGCGATAAGCACATCGATCACCAGCGCCACCCCCACTTGCCAAAGTATTTGATCATGGAGTGAATCTGCCTAAGATTTCCCTTTAATGTTTTCGTATTTTCACGGGCCCATTGATGGGTCACCGTAAAATCCGGATGATAGGTGATCTCGCCCAGCGCCTTGGCCCGCTTGGATAAATCCGAATCCTCCTGATAAAGAAAGAACCTTTCATCAAACCCTTTCAGTTTTTTAAAAGCCTCCGTGCGAATCAGCAAAAAGCACCCGGTAGCAAAATCCACCGGCTGGGGCTTTATTACCTTTTCACCCCTTAAGGTATACTCCGTGCGCCACCTTTTAAAGGGATCCCCCAGCCTTTCCAGCCGCCCGCCCAGCAGATAATGAACGCTGATCTCCTTCTTAGGTAAAAACTGTTCCGTTCCGTCAGGGTTTAACACCTTCGGGGTCAAAATCACGGTTTCCGGATGATTATCCATATAATCAACCATCCGGCCCAACAGATCCTTTTCAAAGGTTACATCCGGGTTCACCAGCACATGGTATTTAGACTCCAGATAGGGCAAAACCATGTTATTGCCAGCCCCGAAGCCCTTGTTTTCTTTGCTTTCAATGAGAGTGACCCAGGGGGCATTTTCCTTCACCCACTGGGCAGACTGATCCGGGGAGGCGTTGTCTACCACATAGACCTTTACCGGCCTTTGTGAATGTTTCAAGCTTTCCAGAGTAGGGCCCATCTGGTTCTTTGAATTATAGCTCACGATGCAGGCTGAAAGCATCCTTATTTCTCCCCTTTATTGGTATTCCTCCTCATTGTAGCCCATCCCCCTCCCTTGTGCAAGAGGAATAAAGATGATAAAATACAAGCTGGGGAGGAATGTCATATGAAGAGCCGACCATTAAATCAAGACAGCGCCAGCCCGCTGTATAAACAGCTGATAAAAAAGCTTCGGGAGGATATTGCCGCCGGTCTTTACCCCATTCACAGCCGCATCCCCTCTGAACAGCAGCTTTGCGACGCTTATCACGTCAGCCGCGTCACCGTGCGCAAAGCCCTTCAGGAGCTGACCCAAGAAGGGCTGCTTCTTCGTCATCAGGGCAAGGGAACCTTTGTGTCCATCCCCCGCATCCAGAAGGATTTAAAGGTGGTCAACTCCTTTCACACCGCCTGCCGCCGCCTGGGCTGCACCCCTGACAGCCGGCTTATTCACAAGCATTTGCAGGCTCCTTCCCCTCTGGATTGTGAAAGCCTTCATCTTAAGGAGAATCAGCAGGTGATTGAAATCGCCCGGCTGCGCCTGGCTGATGGTTTGCCGGTGATGCTGGAGGTGAACCGCTTCCCCGACACCTATGCCTTTTTGCTAAGCGAAGAATTTCAATCCCTCTACGCCTGCCTGGAGGCGCACCATTTAGAGCCCCATCAAGCGGTTCACGATATTTCTCTCACCTACGCTTCCCCCCAGCAGGCCCGGCTCTTGCAGATCAATCAGGGCGACGCCCTTTTGTGCCTGGAGGAAGTGATCTACGATCAAAACGGCCAACCCCTGCATACCTCTCACCAGGTCATCCGGGGTGACCGGTTTACCTTTAGAATCTAACAAGAAAGTGTGATCCCTCTGAATAACGCAAAATTCGCCGTTTTTGTAGACCTGGAAAACTGCGGCGCTAAGGTGGCCACCCTTAACAGCATCCTGGAAAAGGTCAAAATCCGGGGCGACATCCTTTTAGGCAAGGTTTACGGCTATTCTGACCGCTTCGGTGACCTGACCGAGGTGCTTTTGTCCAACACCTTTACGGTGGTGCCCTCCCTGCGCTACGGCGTTGCGCAAAAGAACAATGCAGATATTCATCTGGTCATTGATGCTCTGGAGGTGGCCTATACCAATCCCCTCATTGATTCCTTCTGCATCGTTTCCGGTGACAGCGATTATAACCCCCTGGTGGGCAAATTAAAATCTATGGGCAAGTTCGTGCTGGGCATTTCTCGCTCAGAGGTAGCCAGCACCATCTTCATCAACTCCTGCAACGAATTTCAATTTCTGGAGTCCGTGGGCAGCAAAACCCGTGACGCCCGCAAAAAGAAATCTGCCGTATCTGACCAGGAGCCCCTGGATGACAACGATCTGAACAAGCTTATTGAGACCATTCTCTCTGAGCAAACGGAAAGAGACGAGCTTTTTGCCTCCGAACTCAAGGAGATTCTCATGCGCCTGCGGCCGGACTTTAATGAAAAGACCTATGGCTCCGCCACCTTCGGCAAGCTCCTGGCAAAATTAGAAAAGAAGTTCGGCTCCATCCACCTGACCAATGACAATTTCAACCTCATGGTTTCTCTCCAGACCAAGGAACCCTCCCAGGCCAACCAGCTTACCCGCGACAACTATCGCGACTCTTTCAAGGAGCAATTGCGCCACTACAAAGAGGATGGCTTTGACCGCATCAACCCCTCCATTCTCAAGGCGGACATCCAGGCCGCTTACCCAGACTTTTCTGAAAAGGCCATCGGCTTCAAGCGCTTCTCCGACGTAATGAAATCTCTTGAGAAAGACGGTCTCCTGGTGGTGGAAATGGACGAGCAAAAGACCATGCTGATTAAGGTTGTTTAAGAAAGAAAACTTCATTGATCTACTATTGCAGGAGAGTATTCCATATCCGCCTACCAGGGGGTGACCCCTTGAACCCCAGTGCCCGCCAGGGGGTGCCCCCCTGGACCCCAGCTCCCGAAGGGGCAATACGCTTCGTTCTAGTCCCTTCCGGGTGGAGATAAGAAACTGAAACTCTGCACTTTGCACTCATCACTCTGCACTCTTAACTTCCGCCGC
>JAFUPO010000182.1 GCA_017481185.1 Clostridia bacterium
CTGGTGGACGAGCAGGGCGAATCCGTTGAGTTTGAGCACCTGATGACCCTGGAGCACAACGGCGCTTACTACATCGTGCTCATGGCTGCCCAGGAGCAGGAGAACGAGGAAGACGACGGCGAAGTGCTGATCCTCAAGATGGACAAGGATGAAAACGGCGAGGATTGCTACGTGACCATCGACGATGACGACGAGGCCCAGACCGTGTTTGACAAGTTTGTGGCCGCGCTGGAAGAAGAGGACGACGCCGTTCCTTCTGACGAGGAGTAAGCCATGGGCGACTTTACCCATTCCCCTTTGGAGGAGGCCCTGGTGGAGCTCACCGCGCCGGATGGCCGGGTGTTTCAGTTCAAATACGTGACCACCATCCCCTACGCGGGCGAGGAATACGTGGTGCTCATGGAGCTGGAGAAGGACGCCCAGGGCGAGGAACAATTGCTCATTACGCGGGTGGAAGAAACCGAGGATGGCCAATTGACCTTTGTGGTGGCCGAGGAGGAGGATGTGATCCAGGCTGTGTTTGAAAAGTACATGGCCCAGTCCATCCAGGCGGCGCTGGACGCGGCTGACCTGCACGACGACTGCGATTGCGGCTGCTGCCATCATCATCACGATGAAAATGAAGAATAATCAATAAGGCGTTATGCAAAGCCCCCCTTTCCTTCTGTGTAAGGAAAGGGGGCTTTGATTTGATGGGCTGCGAAACCTGCGCAGGGGGCTTATGGGCCCACCGCTTTTTCTGTTGCGCCCAGCCGTGTCAAGGGATATAATGGAAGCTAGGAGATCGGCGGGCCGCGCCGGCTAAACGAGCTGGCCAGCACAAGAAAAAAACCCATCGCTTATCAGGCGCTGATTTTCTTTGGAGATTTTGAACCCTAGGGTAAAAAGCCATTTCCACCCGCCCTATTATCTGCTACAATAGAAGGAGAACAAAAGGGGGAAAACGCTCATGGATGCGCTGGACAAGGCCCGAAAGCTGCTGGAAAACGTAACGCCCATGCGGGCCGACTGCGGAAAGCTGTGCCAGGCAGCCTGCTGCCAGCCCAGCCAGGAGGAGGAAAACGGGATGCTGCTCTTTCCTGGGGAGGCGCGGTATTATGAAGGGGCAAGCTGGTGCCGCCTGATCCCTCATGGGAGCACGCAGCTGTTGGTGTGTGAAGGCCGCTGCCCCCGTGAAAACCGCCCCCTGGCCTGCCGGATGTTTCCCCTGGTGACCCTGCCGGGGGGCAGAGCACCCTTGGATGTGCGGGCCTGGCCCGTGTGCCCCCTGATGCCCTCGGGGCGCAGAGGCCTTCGGGAGGATTTTGTGCTCTCGGTGAAGGAGGCGGCGCGGATCCTGGAGGCAGATCCGGCCCAGAAGGCTTTTATGGAAGAGTTGGAGCATCTATTGGACACATACCGTGCTCCCTGGTAAGGGGGAAGGAGGAAAACCATGTTCAAGCCCATCACTGGCTGCCCGGAGATCCTGAAGGATCCGGCTCAGAGCCATCTGATCCTGGGGGACGCCTGCCTGACCCCCCATTTGCTGGCCCCCTACGAGGGCACGGTGCAGTGCGTTTACCTGGATCCGCCCTTTCTCACCGGGGAGGATTTTCAGATGCAGATGCGGGTAGGGGAAACGGGCATGGCAAACGGCAAGCCGCGGGTGCTCCTGCCTGCCTACTCCGACAAGTTTGAGAGCACGGGAGCATACTATGCCCGGATGCGGGAGCTGCTGGAGGCAGCCATCCGCCTTTTGAGCCCCACAGGCACGCTGTTTCTCCATGTGGACCCCCGCACCAGCGCCCGCTACCGCATCCTGCTGGATGAAATGATGGGGGAAAACGCCTTCTGCAATGAAATCATCTGGGCTTATCAAACCGGCGGGCGGGCGACCAAGCGCTTTCCTTCCAAGCATGATGTGATCCTCATGTACCGCAAAAGCCCCAAGAGCTTTTTCAGCCTGGATCAGGTGTCCATCAGCCGCCGGGAGCACCGGCAGAATCATATGAAACGGGCGGTGGACGAGCAGGGGCGCAGCTATCGCACCATCAGAACCAACGGCAAGATCTACACCTATTACGACGATGCTCCCGCCTATCCTACGGACGTGTGGACGGACATTTCCCACATTCAGCAGCGGGATCCCCAGCGGACGGGGTATGATACCCAAAAGCCGGTAAAGCTGCTGGAAAGGATCATTGGATGCTCCACCCAGCCCGGCGACCGGGTGGCAGACCTGTGCTGCGGCTCAGGCACCACCCTGGCGGCTGCCGCGGGCATGGGCCGCAGCTTTTTAGGCATGGACAGCGCGCCTGCGGCCATTGCCGCGGCCCGCAAGCGCCTTTTGGATGCTCCGGCCCGGATCGATTGGCCTGCTGGGGAGCACGGCGGAAGGCTTGATGCGAAGGTCGAGAGCGCCCTGGGCTTCTATGAGGTGACTTTGGAGGGCTATACCCTAGAGCCGGAGCACGAGGCCGTGCTCCAGAAGGAGCCTGCGGGCTTCCCCCTGAAGCGCATGGACACGGTGGATCAGTGGGCTGCGGGGCTGATGCGGGGCGGGTGCTTCCACCCCTTCGCCCATGGCGTGCGCACGCCCTTGGCGCCGGGCCTGCCCCGCACGCTGGAGGTGCCCATGCTCTCCGGCCAGGTGGCCCTTGAGATCGTTGATATTATGTGCCGCCGCCACCTGTTTGTGTGGGAGGCGTAACGGCTGCCCTTTGTTGATCAAGCCCCCCTTTGCAAAAAGGGGGGCTTGATGCCGTTATAGCGAAGCAGTGGCCGGACAATAAAAAGAAGCGGCAGAGGAATTTTCCTCTGCCGCTGGGTTTAACGGATGAAATCGGAAGAAAACAATACCATGTGAGAAAACTCCTCGGAGAGAGAAAACTCGTAGCTTCCAATGGTTTTATGGTCATAAAGCGTGGAGAGATAAGAATCAAAGGCAGCAATTGATTCGGGAACTCTAAGGAAGCTTTCAGAGGGGGCGACGCTAAGTTCCCCCCATATTGGACGCCCTGAAAGGGCAAAGCACAAGGAAAGGGCTTCTTTATAATCAAGATAACTCAGTTCCTCCCGGGGAACATGAAATGTGGATTCGGCAAAATCTACGCAAAAGGTTATTTTGTCCACACTAAGAGAGGAGTGGCGGCCTACATCGTATGGGATAAATTCTTGTGATGCGTAGTATGTCGGATTCAGTGAACAAAGCCCGGCAAACAGGGGGTCTATTTGGGGAGAATCCTCAATCAGGTCTGCTGCTAAAAAGGAGAGGGCAAAATAAAATGCCGTGTAGAACTGATAAAGATGCACGCCCTGGGTCATGGGCTGGGCGTTTTCCGGGGGGAAGAAGGGGTCTCTGGGAGGGCTGTCAAACCAGTTCAGCCGAAACTGAATTTCACCCTCGCCGTTGGCGCTGCCGTAATAGCCGTTCACGCCCCCGCCGCTTTCATTAATGGCATCTACCAGCTCACGGGCGGCGGCAGGGTCTTTATAGGGGACGAGGGCGCCTTTGTTGAGCAGGTTCCGGTGATGCTCCTGGCTCAGATCCTTTTCGGAAAGGGCAAATATCACGGCGGGCACCATTTGATAGAGGATGTCCACGTTTTCGTTATCCTCATAGGAATAGGCGCAGTCGATATACAAAATGTCGTGAGTATTGCGGTCCAGGGTGAGGCGGAGGCTGTTGAACATGATGTAGATCTCATCCTCAGAAATGTCGGTGTAGAGGATGGGCGTGTAGGTGTAGGCCGCCTCAGCAGCGCCGATCTCCTCTATGGCATAGAGGTATCGGTGCAGAAAGGTAAGGGAATTCATGTGCTGGGGTTTTTTGATTTCAGCAAATCCGGCCAGGGGAAGCAGGCACAGAACCAGCAGCAGGCAGATGATACGGCGCATGGGGCACCTCCTGGGAAGGGTTGGTAAAATAAGTATAGCACAGGGGGAAATAAAAGAAAAGGTACTTGACAAACTCCTGAAACGGAATTAATATAA
>JAFUPO010000183.1 GCA_017481185.1 Clostridia bacterium
AGGGCGTATCAAAGGTCACATAGCTGCCCGCCGGGCAATCCTTGGCTGCGTCCTCCTTGGATTTAGCGCCAATGTCCACATAAATGCTGTCATACTGCATCACCCGCTGGCGATCCTCCGGAGTTTGGAGGTGGATAGCCATGGCGCCGATGACGCCGGGCACTGCCTTATCGCCCACCAGCACCCGCTTGGAGATGACCACCCGGGGGTCGATGCCGCCCACGGGGCGGATGCGCAGAAGCCCATCGTCGGTAATGGAGGTGACGATGAAGCCCACCTCATCCATATGAGCGGCCAGCACCACATGGGGATAATCTTCCCCTACGGTTCCCTTTTTAAAGGCTACGATGTTGCCCATACGGTCAAGGGTCAGACTGTCGCACAGGGGGGCGGCAGCTTCCATCAAAGCCTTGCGCACAGCCTGCTCGTTGCCGCTAACGCCCCGCATTTCAGTTAAAGTTTTCAGATCCATAAGTCATCCTCCCAATGGCTGTCCAACTCGGACAGGAAATGGGCGATCAGCCGCCCGCCTTCGCGAAGGGCATTGAGATCGATGGTCTCCACGGTGGTGTGCATATACTTAAGGGGCAGGGACAAAAGCACCGTGGGCACGCCTTCGCGGCTGATCTGCAAATTATCCGCATCGGTGTAGGTGCGGGCAGGGGCTACATCCTTCTGCACCTTCACCCCATGGGCTTTGGCGGTGTTCATGAGCCGTTCAAAAAGCTTGGGCTGAATGAAGGGGCCCTGGGAGGCGCAGAGGCTGTCGATATCGCAGGTGGTATCCGGCCGGGAGCCGGGAATGGTGGCATGGCACACATCCAGGGCCACGGCCAGGTCAGGCTGAAGATCAAAGGCGGCCGCCCGAGCGCCCCGGGAGCCTACCTCCTCCTGGGAGGAGGCCACGAAATAAAGGTCAGCGTCGCAGCGCAGGGTTTGTAAGCGCTCCAGGGTTTCCAGAAGGATGCCCACACAGGCCCGGTCATCCATGGTCTTGCAGGCGAAGCGGTCATTCATGAGGGCTGTGGCTGGGGTGTTGAAGGTAACGATGTCACCGATTTTCACCAGCTCCCGCACCTTTTCGGCGGGATAGCCCACATCTACATACAGGTCGTCGCGGAGGTAGTTCTTTTTCTGATCCTCAGGGGTCAGAAGATGCGGGGGCTTAGCGCCCACCACGCCGAAAAGCTTCTCTTTGCCCCAGACCCAGACCTGGCAGCCTGGGAGGATGCGGGGGTCTACGCCGCCCACCTGACCCAGGCGGAGGCAGCCGTCAGCCTCAATGCGGGTGACCATCAGGGCAATCTCATCCTGATGAGCGGCCAGCATTACCTTGGGGCCAGCGCCTTTTTTGTGAGCGATGACATTATACATGGGATCCACCCAAACCTCGTCGCACAGGGGCCGGAAGCGTTCAGCCAGGGCCTGAGCCACGGGGCCCTCATGGCCGCTGGGGCCGGGGAGGGCGGAGATTTCAGCCAGAAAGGCCTTGATATCCATAGGGGATATGCCTCCTTTGTTGCAAAGGTAGCGGTATGCGCCGCAGATATAATCAGTATACCATACTTGAAATGTTTATACAAAGAAAACTGTATGAAGATTTGGGCAAGCGGTTGTTTTGAAAATAACATTGTTTTTTTCATGACCAGGAAGGAAAAGCCTCTGACAATGGCGAATTTTAACAACAGGAAAAAGGAAAGATAAAAAGGTCAAGTATTCGCTCCCGGCTTTTAATCTGACGGAAAGGGCGTGGTGCCAGTGACCCACCATTACAATAGCGGTAAGTGCCTGGCTTATGGGCTGCTTACCGCCATGCACAAACCCCTTCAATAGGGGAATCTTAAGATAGGAGTTAACATATATGAAGACGACGATTACCGCGAAAAATATGGTCGTATCCGAAGGTATCAAAAAGCGTGTTGAAAAAAAGACCAGCACCATGAGCCGTTATCTGAAGGCGGACACTGAGATGTTCGTGCGCATGACCAGAGAAAAGAATGATCGCCGGGTGGTGGAGATCACCGTGCCCATGAACGGCGTGACCCTCAGAGCGGAAGCCTCTGCGGATGATAACCTTTTCCTGGCCATCGATCAGGCCCTGGCGAAGTTGGAGCGGCAGATTCATCGCCACAAGAACAAGCTGGCCAAGCGCCTCAGCGAGGATGCTTTCCAGCCTGCTGAAATGGAATTTATCGAAGAAGATGTGAAGGACGAGCACAGCCCCAAGGTGGTGCGCTTGAAGCAGTTCCCCGTGCGGCCCATGTCCGTGGAGGATGCGGCCATGCAGATGGAACTCTTGGGCCATGCCTTCTTCGTTTTCGTAAACAGCGATACCGGGCGCACCAATGTGCTGTATCTGCGCAAGGATGGCGACCTGGGCCTTATGGAGCCGGAAGCTTAACATTTATTTATTCGGACGCAGGAAGCAAAGACTTCCTGCGCCTTTTCAATTGGAGGCAGTATGAACCACCCGGCAAAGCCCGCGCCCTTTTGGCAGACCCGGCCCCTGGCGGCATTGGCTGTGGGGCTGGGCATCGGCGCAAGGATCGGCCTGGAGATGGCCTTTCCCTGGAGCGGTGGGTGGATCGTTTTATTAACAATTCTGGCAGCTGTGATAATAATCTCCTTGAAGCGAAAAGCTTTCTGGAGCCTATGGCTGGCCATTTGCCTGGCAGGGTTTGCATGGGGCAGCCTCTATGCCCATCCTGAGCGTCCGCCGGAAGGAAACTATACCATCAGCCTGACCATTGACGGGGCGGTTCGCCAAAGGCAGGATGGGCAGGTCAGCGCCTATGTAAAGGATGTGACATTGGATGGCGTGCCTGCGGGCCGAGGCTACTGGAGCTTTTATCTAGGAAGGAATGAGCCCCTCTGGCCCATGGATGATGGAGATCGGGTAACTTTTAAAGGGCGGGTCTATCATCCCGGCGGGCAGGTGAACCCTTATGGGTTTGACTTTGAGGCGTTTCTGCTTATGCGGGGCACAGCCATCGGTCTTTATGGCCGGGAGGATTTAAAGGTGGAGGCGCGCTCGCCGCTAACTGCCTATGGGGCGCGCACCGCCCTGGCAAATGCTTTGGAACGAGTGATGCCGGGGGAAAGCGGACTAGCCCGGGCGCTTTTGCTAGGGGATCGTACCGGTATGGAAGAGGACGACCGGGAGGCCTTTCAGGAATTGGGCGTGGCCCATGTGCTGGCGGTATCCGGCCTGCACGTAGGGTTTATATACGCCTTTGTGATGTGGATGTTGGGCAGATGCAGCCTGCGGGTCAAATCTCTTCTGACGGCGGCGCTGCTGATTTTGTATGCCTGGCTTACGGGCTTTTCACCCTCTATCGCCAGGGCGCTAATCTTGTGCCTGATGAGCATCATGGCCAGGCTGTGCTGGCGGGCAAGCGACCCTATGACCAACCTGGCGGTGGCGTTCATGCTGCTGGTGGGCGCAAACCCCATGAACCTGGTGAATGATGGGTTCATAATGTCTTTTACGGCGGTGCTGGGCATCCTTTTGCTGGCAGCCCCCATCGCCCGGCAGCTGGGCTTTTTGCCCCGGTGGCTGCGCCAAAGCCTTTCGGTGAGCCTGGCGGCGCAAATGGGTGTGGCGGTGCCGGTGATGGCCTGCTATCAGGAGCTGCCGGTATTGGGCATCCTGTGGAATCTGTGGGTGATTCCAGCCACGGGGTTGCTGATGGGCCTGTATGTTTTGGTATTCCTCTTGTGCTGGACACCCCTGGGATCCCTGGCAGGCGGGGCGGCCGCCTGGGTGACCCGCTGGTATCTGAAAGGGATGGCGCTGGCAGCTCAAATTCCCTTTTCAGCCATCTCCACCGGTACGCCCGGCTGGCCAGTGTGGGTGGGAGCGCTGGTTCTGTTGGTAAGCTTGTCCTCCTACGCGGTGCTGCGCAAAAGATACCGGGCGCTGTGGGCGGCAACAGGCCTCCTTTTGTGCTACTTGGGCTGGCCCCAGGGGCAGATGCCGCCTACCTATATCCAGTTCAGCGTAGGCCAGGCTGATGCTGCGGCAGTGATGATGGCGGGCGAAACCCTGCTGGTGGATACGGGAGAGGATGGCAGCGACCTGGCAGACTATTTACGGGCCATGAACCGGGATGTGGACGCGCTGTTTCTTTCCCACCTGCATATGGATCATGCGGGCGGCCTGGCAGAGCTGATGGAAAACGAGATTAAAATTGGCGCTTGCTATATCGCCAAGGATGCTCGCCGGGCGGATGTGGAGGAGGAAGCGCTGATCCTTGTGGATCATTTGGCAGGAATGGGGACGCCGATTATCGAATTGATACCGGGCGAGACCTTAAACTTTGGTGAAATCACAGTGGATGTTCTGGGAAAAGGCCGAGCAGTGGCAGAGAAGCAGGAGGCTAACGAGACCAGCCTGGCGCTGCTGATTGAAATGGGCGGCAAGCGCATCCTGACCGCAGGGGATTTGCCGGGCACGATGGAGGGCGATATTGCCATAGCGGCGGATGTGCTAAAGGTTTCGCACCATGGCGGGGCTAACAGTACCGGCGAGGCGTTTTTAAATATAGTGCAGCCTCAAATTGGGCTGATTTGCTGTGATTCAGGGAAATCTCTGCCCAGCAGCAAAACGCTTCAAAGGCTGGAGAAAGCCGGCGTGCGGGTTTACCGCACCGACGAGAGCGGCGCGGTGACCCTGGCCTTTGAAAAGGATCAAATCAACGTACAACCTTTTTTACCTTGAGGAGTAATTATGAATCATACACAGTTTTTTCAGGCGGTGAAGCAGGGCAATTACCCCCTGGTGTGTCTGATGGAGGGGCCGGAGGAATATATTAAGCAGTCGGCCCTGGATCGGCTGGAAAAGGCCCTTTTGCCTGCAGGGCTGGAGGCACTGAACGAGTCCATCCTGGAAAACCCGGAGGCAGACGCGGTGATCGCCGCGGTGGAGACCCTGCCCTTTATGGCGGAAAGACGATTGGTGATCGTCAAGGAAAGCGGGCTGCTTACCGGCAAAATGAAGGACGAGCAGGAGAACGCCCAGAAGCTTTGCCAGTATCTGGAGCATCTGCCGGATACCGTCTGCTTGGTGTTTTATGTCAGGGGCAAGGCAGACGGGCGCAAAAAGCTTTATACGGCCCTTAAAAAGCGACAGGCTATCGTGAGCTTCGATGCGCTTTCTGACCAGGAGCTGACCCGCTGGATCATTCAGACCCTCAAGGGTTTCGGCAAAACAATGACGCCGGATACCGCCCAGCAGCTGGCCTTTACCGTGGGCCATGATACTGCCCTTCTCAAAAGCGAGCTGGAAAAGCTGGCCGCCCATGCGGGAGACCGTGAAGCGGTGCTGCCGGAGGATATTGCCCAAGTGGCGGTGAAGAGCGTAGAATGTACCGTGTTTGAAATGGTGGACGCCCTGGTGGCGGGGAAAAGCGCTCAAGCCTTTACGCTATTGGAGAACCTTTTGCACACCGGCGGCGAGCGGGTGGGCATCCTGGCCATGATCCAGCGGCAGTACCGAATCCTCTACCATTTGAAGGCCATGGCTGCCAGCCGGGTGACTCCCGGGCAGATGGCCTCCAGCCTGGGCATCCCACCCTTTGCGGTAACCCGCTCCCAGCGCCAGGCCCAGAATTATACCCTGGAGGAATTGAAGGCTGCCATGGATTTGTGCATCGACACGGATTACAGGATCAAAAGCGGCCAATTAAACCAGGAGGGCGCAGTGGAAAAGGTGATGCTGACCCTGATGGCAGCGCGAAAAAAGAAGTAGCGTGAAGCTAAGGCACCCCAAAGGAGAACGCCTTTGGGGTGCTCTTTTTGTTATTTTGGCTGATTCTTATCATTTGCATATTGACAAGGGACAGGGCCTGTGATACGATGCTTTCGCACACCCGATGAAAATTATCGGGATTAAGAAAGGAGGCCGGGAAGTGAAGCTTTCCACCAAAGGGAAGTATGGGCTTTACGCTATGTATTACCTGGCGTCCCAGGCGGGAGAAGGACCGCAGCCCTTGAGGGCCATTGCGGAAATGAACGTGCCTGAGCAATATTTGGAGCAGCTTCTGGGCAGCCTGAGGCGAGCGGGATTAGTGACCACCGTTCGGGGCGCTCAGGGAGGTTATCAGCTTTCCAGGCCGCCTGGGGAGATCACCGTGGGCGACATTATCGATGCGACGGAGGGGCCCCTGACCATCTCCGATTGCCTGAGTGATACCGAAAGCTGCCATAAGAGCGGCCAATGCCCGGCCCGCAAGGTCTGGGAGAGCCTGTCAAATAGTATAAACGCACTTTTGCAAAGCATTACTTTGCAGGATATGCTGGATCAAAACACATAAAGGAGCTTTCCTATGAACAAGATTTACATGGATAACGCGGCGACCACCGCCGTTTCCCCCACCGTATTGGAGAAGATGCTGCCCTACTTCACCCAGGTGTACGGCAATGCTTCCTCCATCCACGCCACCGGCCGGGAGGCCCACAAGGTTATTGACGGCGTGCGCCGCCAGGTGGCCGACGCCATCGGCTGCACCCCCAGCGAGATCTATTTCACCGGCGGCGGCTCTGAAAGCGATAACTGGGCCATCAAGGGCGCTGCCTTTGCCCGGCAGAAGAAGGGCAACCACATCATCACCTCCTCCATTGAGCATCACGCAGTGCTGCACACCTGCCAGTGGCTGGAAAAGCACGGCTTCCAAGTGACCTACCTGCCCGTGGACGAATACGGCCAGGTGCGCCCTGAGGATGTGGAGAAGGCCATCACTGACAAGACCATCCTGATCACCATCATGGCGGCCAACAACGAGATCGGCACCCTCCAGCCTGTGAAGGAGATTGGCAAGATCGCCAAGGCTCACGGCATCTGGTTCCACACCGACGCGGTGCAGGCCATGGGCGCTGTGCCTGTGAATGTTGAGGACTGGGGTGTGGATATGCTGTCTATGAGCGCCCACAAGTTCCATGGCCCCAAGGGCGTAGGCGCTCTGTACATCCGCAAGGGCGTGCGGCCTGACATCTTCATGCAGGGCGGCGCTCAGGAGCGGGGCCAGCGGGCTGGCACCGAGAACCTGGCAGGCATCGTGGGCCTGGGCGCAGCGCTGGAAGAGGCTGTTGCCAACCTGGACAACTACACTGCCCGGCTGACCAAGCTGCGGGACAAGCTGATTAATGTCATCCTGGAAGCCATTCCTGAGTGCCGCCTCAACGGCCACCCCACCAACCGGCTGCCTAACAACGTAAACGTTTCCATCCGCTATATTGAGGGCGAAGCCCTGCTGCTTCGCTTGGATCTGGCGGGCGTGGCCGCTTCCTCTGGCTCTGCCTGCACCTCCGGCTCCCTGGATCCCTCCCATGTTCTGTTGGCCATTGGCCTGCCCCATGAGATCGCCCACGGCAGCCTGCGGCTTTCCCTGGGCACTGAGACCACCGAAGAAGAGGTGGATGAGGTTTTGAAGGTGCTGCCCAACATTGTTTCTACCCTGCGGGCCATGAGCCCCCTGTACCATCAGTAATAAAGGAGATAAGCGATATGTATTCTGAGAAAGTAATGGATCATTTTTCCAATCCCCGCAACGTGGGCGAAATCGAAAATCCCAGCGGCACCGGCACGGTGGGCAACGCCAAGTGCGGCGACATCATGAAGATGGACATTGTGGTTGAGAACAACGTGATTGTTGACGTGAAGTTCAAGACCTTCGGCTGCGGCGCTGCCATCGCTACCAGCTCCATGGCCACTGAGATGGTGAAGGGCAAGACCATTGAGGAAGCCCTGCAATTGACCAACAAGGCTGTGGCCGAGGCTCTGGACGGTCTGCCCCCTGTAAAGATGCACTGCTCCATGCTGGCTGAGGAAGCTATCCATGCGGCGATTGAGGATTATCAGAAAAAGCATAGCAAGTAATGTAATATGTGCGAGAGGGATCCTTTTAAGTTAAAAGGACCCCTCTCGCGCTCTCCCCGAAAACCGGCTTAGGATTGATTTGGACGATAGTCTGAGCGATATTTGTAAAAGTTTTAATAAAGTTTTTAGGAAGGGAGCGCGAGGGAAAGCCCTTTTTTCAAAAAGGGTTTCCCTCGCACAATAGCGCAATGTCCGAAATTCATGGCAATACTGTAGGCCTGCGGGAAACGTTTCTGCAGGAGATGAGCACCCTGTACGATCTGGATCTGCCGGGGGATCTTTTTGCGCCGCCGGAATTGATCCAGCTGCTGGCGGGGTATTCTGCCAAGATCAACCGTGAGATCGCCCTGTACCTGACCCGGGACGGCGAGGTGGTGGACATCATCATCGGCCACCTGGATAGCGTATCCCTGCCGGATTACCGGCTGCGCCGCAATGTGAAACGGCTTTCCGGCGTGCGCTGCATCCACACCCATCCCGGCGGGATGGGTGAATTGAGCGATGTGGATATTAGCGCTCTGCGCTCCCTGCGCTTTGACGCTATGTGCGCCATCGGCGTGCGGGATGGCCGGGCCTGCGAGGTGCAGGTGGGCTACCTGAGCGAGATGGAAAAGGGCGTGAACCGGGTGGAGCTTCTGGCCCCGGTGCCCTACAACCGCATCCCCCAGGCGCACTGGATGGAGCTTATTGACGTTGCCGACGAGCAGGTGTTGGCTGGGGAGGACAAGACCCTGGAAAATGGCCCTGAGCGGGCGGTGCTGGTGGGCGCTGAAAGCGAGGAATCGCTGGATGAGCTGTCCAGGCTGGCAGACACCGCCGGGGCCGTGGTGGTGGGCCGGATGCTTCAAAGGCGTCTGAAGCCCGAGGGCGCCACCTATATCGGTAGCGGCAAGGCCCAGGAGCTGGCGCTGGACTGCCAGGCCCTTGAAGCTGACGTGTGCATCTTCGATGAAGAGCTTACCGGTGTGCAGATCCGCAACTTGGAGGAGA